>CAYSNA010000210.1:0-9246 GCA_964432185.1 uncultured Cytophagia bacterium | reverse complement strand
TCGGCGCGCACGATACGAAAGCCGAGGATATCCGACTGCATGGTGGTCGACCAGGACAACAGCACGCCGGTGCTCTTGATAACGTCGGCCCGAAAAGCCGAAAGCGCCACAGACGTTTTGAGTTTTAACGACCATAACACCTCAGTGCCGGCACGTCCATCGGAGACCACACATCGCAGGAGAGGCGCCGGTCCCAGGATCGGATTCATATACAGAAACAGCTTTTGCTGATTGCCGACGAGTTTGTCGTTGACAAACCACGAATACAAGATGGCGTCATTGTCCGCATCAAAAACCTGGGTAATTTCGAAGGAGAGGCGATCATCATAGTCAAAGGCGATTTCGTTGTCGATGGGCAAATAGGAAATCACCTGCGGTGCGCTGTTTGCTTGCGCGGCAACAGCGTTGAACTGCACAAACGCGCCCGTCGGTAGCATGGCTTTGAAACGATATGCGCCCGGTAGTTGGCCGAGCCTGGCCGTTGCGGCGGCGCGTCCGGCTGAATCGGTTTGCACCGTGGCCGGTGACAGAATGGCGCCGCCGTCCAGGGCGGAAAATGTAACCTCGGTCCCGCCTATCGCATTATCATAGTTATCCGTCACCACAACCGCCAGACTTTCGCTCAGCGTACTGTTGGCCGCGCCGGTCTGTTCATCGCCGGAGTGTTTGATAATTTTCGCGGCCACATCCGGATGTCCGATAATCCTGAACATCACACTCTTCTCCGGCGCCATCGGCAGCGAGGCGCGCACACTATTCACTCCCGCCGTGATTCCCAGATGATAAAATATGGAAACCAAACCGTTCGCATCCGAGGTGACCAGCAGCGTGTCCTGCCCATCAAAATGTCCACCACCCGAATCAATGCTAAAACGAACAGCGTGATTGGCAACGGGCTTGTCGCCATTCTTGATTAAAACGACAAGCGGCAACACACTTTTTTGCCCCACTGTGCCATCCTGCACCTGGCCGGATATGGCCTCAAGTCCCGGATTGCCGCGTTCAAAAAGGACCGTCGCTTTGTGCTCAAGCGTCACCCCGGACGGCAAAATAGATGCGCTCAACACTTTGGCGCCGGCCACGGCTGAGGTCAATCTGGCGGTGATCTGTCCATTCGCGTTGGTGAGCGAATCGGGCTGCACCAGGCGGACACCCTCGCCCGCGACCTGAATGCCGACCTTGATGCCCTGAATGGGCCGGCCCGATTCATCGAGAATCGTCGCTATAACGTCGGATATTGACAGACCATCGGGCCAGACGGGCGTTGTTGCGGTGAGCGTGGACAGTTTAACGTCGGGATCCGGCAATCCATCCGTTATCATCAGCGTAAAATAGACAAAGGCAAAATCGGTTCTCGCTTCAATCAGACAGGGCCCCTGTTGCGCCCCGGATGACGCCGTAACCTGCGCCATTCCATTCGAATCCGTATGAACCGTGATCTCTTTGGCGCCATTGAGTCTTATGTCGCCGACACTCACCTTGTAGCGCACTGGATAATCCGCCACGGGCCGGTCGGAACCGTCCGTGATCGAAACGGCCAGCGCTTGCGGCGCATTGGTGTTCGGTCGCACCTGCTGATTATTGCCGGACATGATGCGCATGGTCGTCGGATGTTGACTCGGTTGAAAATCAATGGACGGATGGCTCGACAGCTCAAGCTCAAGTCCTTTCACGAAAACTGTTACGACTTTTTCCTCCGCCACGTTGCTGCTCAACGTTGCGATTACCTGGCCATTCACATCCGTTTTATGGTTGGGGATGGTGAGAGAATGTCCCGAGCCGCTGACGTTTATCGCCACGGTTAATCCGGCGCCGACCGACTGGTTTTGCGAATTTCGTAACGACACGAGAATCGTGCTCGTGCTCTGGCCATCCGCCGGAACAGGACCCGTGGCGGTCACGACAGACATGGCCGCATCAACAGCGATTCCGGGAAAAGACCATTCCACTGGAGAGTTATCGAGGGGAATTCCGTCAACCTTCGACTCGGCTTTTAGAGTGTTCACCGGTCCAAGATAGGGATCGGGCGTCCACACTACGCGGGCAAGGCCCTGTTGATCCGAGAGCAGAGTGGTTTCAGTGGAGCCGTCGACCGAACCGTTGCCCTCGCTCACCCGGAACGTCACTCGATGATTCGGCACCGGATTGGCAAAGCGGTCCAGAACTCGAACGCCGAACGGCTGGGCAAACGGTTGGCCGGGCAGGAGCGTCTGGCCATCGCCGCTTGCTTTTTCAAGTCGTACGGCAGGTCCCGCCGTTGCCGTGGCGCTAAATTCGACTGCTGTTTCCGCGACCGAAGCGGTTAATGTTTGCAGGCCTGTCACTGTGCCAAGTGTCCAGGTGACGCGCGCCAGTCCAGCGGCATCCGAGAGCACGGTTTTTGAAGCTGAGCCGTCAAGAGTCCCGTCGCCGCTCATCACTGAAAAAAGGACAGGCAGGTTGGAAATCGTCCCGCCGCCGCTAAATTGGGCGCGCACCACCACCTCCTGAGCCAAAGGCGCTCCCACCGGACCGGTTTGCTGATCGCCGGATATCTTGATCAGCTCCACGTCCGCGCGGGCATAGGCGGTAAACTGGATCGGCGAATGGATCACGCTCGCCGCTTCAGCATAAATAATAATTGTGCCAGGCATCATCCCAAGCCGGACGTCGACCGAGGCGACACCCTGGCTGTTGGTCAAAACGCGGGGATCGCTTTCAAAAGTCGCATCACCCTGAACGAGACGAAAATTAACGGGGTAATTTTGAAACGGCGTGCCGTTCTGCCGCATAATTTTGACGCAAAGGGGCTGCGCCAATCGTTCACCCGGAGCGGCGCTCTGTTGATCGCCGGAGAGCAAAAAGATTTCCGGCGGCGTTGACCCGGTTATAGTGACGGAAAAAAATGCGGCAAAATCCGGCTCGTTGTCACACTGGGCCGTGATGGTCTGCGACGCGTCTCCACCCGTTTGATAACGAACCTGCGCGTATCCTTGCTTATCGGTGTAAACCTCAGGGCCGGGGAAAAACTGACCCGCCGGATCGCTGGAGGAGAATGTCACTTTGCCGCCGTAAACAATAGCGCCAAACTGATCATGCACCTGCACTTTTAAGGGTTGCGACAATATGGAAAATCCGCCGCCGCTTTGATAATTACCACTGCTCACACTAACGCGTTGCGGCCGGGTGAAAAACAGTCGTTGTTTGGCCGGAGCCGCGTTCATCTGGAGCGTCGTGCCGTCGAGAAGCTGCACCTTAACGTCGACGCTGTCTCGTAATCCCAGACCAAAGTGCTGCACAGGATCATCCTGGCATAAATAACCGTACGCATTGATGACTTCGCGATAACTCAGCAGATGATTTGGGTCGTCCATCGAGCCGCGTTCATACAGCCAAATTTTTGTGCCGAAACCACCCATATCGCCGCCGGGGCCGCGTCCGGTGATTTTCAGCCATCGGTTACTGCTTTTGAGATCGTTTCGGAATAGATGATTGCTGTAAATCTGATACCGATTTTTATTGGCATCAGCGATATAAATATCAAGATCGCCGTCGTCATCAATATCGCCAATAGCGCCGCCGCGCGGGTCCTCGGTATTGACTTCAAGGCCCATATTGGGAATGGCACGATAGGTTCCGTTGCCCTCATTTTGATAATAGGCCGGCCGACTGCGCGTACGCGTGACAATGATATCAAGGTCCGTATCGTTGTCGGCATCCAGAAAAAAAGTGCTGAAGCCGCACTGTTCAATTTTTAGCTGGTTGGTGATGTCGGTGAAATACCCTCGGCCATCATTTTTATAGACGCGGACATAGATTCTTTTTTCGTCCTTGGGCGGCACAAAAAGATCAAGGTCGCCATCGTTATCAAAATCCGCAAAGGTGGCGCCGTTCGCGTCGTTTCGTGCATCGTAAAGGCCGCGTTTTTCCGTTTCATCGGTAAAATGGCCGAGGCCGTCATTGATCATCAGTTGATTGGGCACCGCAAAATCAGGATTAAAATCACTGATATCCGTGCTATCCTCGGTCATCGATGTGTAATTCCGATGCACAATCAGAACATCCATATCGCCGTCATTATCGACGTCCGCGGCCGTCACACCTTGCGATCCCATATAACTGGGATTTTCCGGATGGGTTAATCCACTCGTATTGACCGTCGAAAAGGTGCCGTCACCATTATTCAGATAAAACTCGTTGGGTTGCGGCGGAACGATAATTTTTTTATTTTGATCGTAACGCGTTTCAGCCGGTCCCCAATTGACGCCGAACAGATCCATGAATCCATCATTATTGGCATCAAAAGCCACCAGACCTCGGGTGCCGTACCCATACGGTTCGCTGTCAAAATCGGGAAAGACAAATCGGTACAGCGGCAGACCAGCGGCATCCGTCACATCCGCAAAATAACCGCTGCCGTCATTTTGATACAGACGGTTGCGATCGTCGGTAGTCGCGTTGTAGAGATCATAGTCGCCGTCATTATCATAATCCACAAAGCAGATACCGTGCGAACCTGTCCAGCCATAATCATCGCTGACGTGCCGTCCGGCATCATTCTCCTTGTACCCTCCCCCGGGCGCGCTGATATACAGAGTTTCAGCCAGATGATCCGCATAGCGCATCGCATTCGAGATGTAAATATCCGGCCGGTTATCGCCGTTCAGATCCGTCAAAATCACACCGTGGCCATAGCAGCTCCGGGGCGGTTCCCCTTCGGTGTTGCCCGGAACATTCAACGCAGTGGTGACATCGGTAAATTTTAAGGTTTGAGCATAAAGTGGGTTTAGTATACTGAAGCCAAAAACAACTGCAAAAAATCCCCAGGCCAGAGATCGTGCTGCTGAATGACACATTGAGGTTCTTTCCCTTATGGTACGTGAGTGCATTGTCCGTAGAGCGCCGGCTCACCGGAGGTGGTCCATGAAAAAAATTGAATTAATATACCGGCAGACTCCAATTCTTGCGTTGTTCTCTTTAATGGCAAGGCCATTCCAGGTGATGGTCGGAACGATTTTTTTCGCAGAAAATGTTGATCAGTAGTGGACCAAGAACGTGTTGAATCATGACAGAAGTGGATGGAGGGTATTTGGAGTTGGTATAATACGAGGGTGGTTTCTGACAATTTGAATTAAAGAGGATTGGCTCTGCATCGGCTGCGGATGTCGCTTGAACTCATGTTGATGCCTCCACAGACCGAGCAGAATTTTACCCGGCACGAGTGCCGGAAGAAAAGTGAATCCGGCAGCCATTTAATGGCTTGTGTCGTGCACTAGAAAAGCGGCCAGTAAACACCACCGTTTTACGCCTTTTGTCACAGCCTGGCTCGAATAGGTCGCACCGGTGGCGGCGTCAATGTCATGTCCAAGTGAGATTGTTGATTCACTCGATTTGCCGACAAACTGATCGAGCCAGTGATCATCCCAAATAGCGCGGCCATGCTCCCCTTTATAATCAAGAACATCAATGCGTTTTACAATTCCCTGCGAATCGAACAAGGCCATCGTTGTGATGAATGCCGATTTGGCTTTGACCGCATCGGCGATGGCGTAACCGTAAAAACCGTCCGGGGTGGTGATCGTCCACACGTAGACAAAATCCTTCAGAAATTTTTGCCCGGATTGTTTTTCAAGGTTGGCCTTTACGCCCTTGGGGATATGGTATTTGGTCATGGTCCACGATGAGTGATTCACAGATTCTGCAATTTTTTTCTCGACCTGGTCCTGAATGGTTGCGCCAAGAAAAGCGGGAATGACCAGCACAGACAGCACTATAAGAAATCGCATGTTTACCTCGGTTTAAAAATGGCGCCGGATGATGTTTTCATCCGGCGTTTATTTAGAACATATAACCAAGACCAATATTCAATTGTTTGGTTTCGCTGTTGTCCAGTTGAAGGGTTCGAATGCCGTAATCAATTTTGAAAGCAATGTGATCTATTGGTTTCACAGACAATCCGAGCATCCATTTTGAGTAGTGAAACTGTTCTTCGCTGTCGCCACCGGATGTCGTAGCGCTCGCTGTATTATAATCGGTCCAATGAATCCAGGGCAAAATCTCAGTCGACCAACCGAACAACGCGGCAATGTTGTAGCCGATTTCAACATAATAGCCAAAGGATTTTTCGATGTCATAGTTGTCATAATTGATCCGGCCGATTTCAAAGCTGCTGACAATATTACTAAAATGAGCTCGACCGTGAAACTCGAACAGATTCAATCCGATTGGATCGGCATCAGCGCGGATGGCTTTATTCATCGAATAGGACAATCCAATCGATGCGGCTGAAAATCCGTTATAATCAACTCGAACGGTCGTAAGCGGATGTTCGGCATTGGATTTATAGCCCTTCATACGGCCGCCGCGAATACCCGAGGCGGGAGAAAAACCATCGCCGTTTAATCCTTCCATTACCGTGACGTTATACGAAAAAGCGGCAATGGAGCCGTAGAGGCTGAGACCATTGCCGTACCAGGTTGTCGGAATGATCACGTTCGCATAATCCGGGCGTTCAACGCTGAAAAATGTTGGCGGCTCATGCATGAGATTTGTAATGCCCACCGGCGCCAGCACAACACCGGCGCGAAAACCAAAAGTCGGCGACGGATGAAAATCAACATGCGCCTGCTCCAGCTCCAGCTCGCCCTGACCATTTTTAACAAAGTTGTGTTCCAGTTCAACTTCGGCGGTAAAGGACCATAACGGCGTCCAGTCGTAGCCGTAAAATAACACAAATCTGTGAAAATCGAGTGTCCTGCTTTTCGCCGACAAGTCAGCGTTATAATGTAACTCGCCATAACCGCCGATGCTTGATTCAGCTTCAAAAAAGTCATCCTGAGCGGACACTGAGGTGAAGGCACAAACAAGTACAATGATAAAAAGATATCTCATCAAGTTTCTCCTGACGTGAACGTTAAATGAGGCAATAGATCGTTGAATTATCAGCAAACAGGAAGCGCAGAACAGCTTGAAGAATCGATAGGTGACTTTGATTTAAAAGCGTGATACAGCTACAACGTCAGAATGCTGAGTCCTTAAAAAAAGGGGGCAATATAAGACAATCATCAGGATATTTCAAGACAAAAAAAGCAACAGTATCAAACAATTCTGATGCTGTTGCTTTTAATGTCTGCAACGTCGTTTTGAGAATTTGCCCGCAGTGTCCACCCGGGGCGCGAGGATCGTTAAGAAAAGGTCAGCCGATTCATTCAGAAAAACTGTGGTTTTCGACCATTTTGTTTCTTTGCATCAGGAGACTGGAATGGTGTATTCGCTTTTCACCTGTATACTTTGCCCATTAATCTGTGGGCAAAAAAGTTGGCGCTCGCCGATGCTGTGTTCCCTGCTCATAGCTATAGGCCATTTCGAGCAATAGCGGCTCACTCCACGCCCTGCCAAAAAACGACAGACCAACAGGAAGATCGCCGACAAATCCCATTGGCACATTAATATTGGGATACCCGGACAGCGCGGCATAAACCGACGAGCTCAGGATAAAATTATCGCCGTTGATCATATCCGTTTTCCATGCAGGCCCGCCACTCGGCGCAACAATGGCATCAAGATTAAACGCATCCAAAATCCGATCCAGTCCATCCTCCCCGTAGGCTTTTAGCATGTTCCGAACGGCGTCTCTGTATTCCTTGGACTCAAGGTTTCCTTTGAGCTGGGCATTTTCCATATCCGCAAGATCAAAATAGAGCATTTCAATGCTGTCGGCTCGAGTGTTCTCGATCACATCCAACAAATTCGACACCGGAGCACTGTCGCCCAGTCTGTCAAAATACTTTGCCAGCCCATCTTTGAATTCGTATGCCATCACCTCGAGCGAGTTCACATAGGGCGTCCCCTCGACGATTTTGTCCAGCGTTATAATCTCAGCGCCTTTGCTTCTCATAACATCAAGCGCCCGATGCATCAGCGTGTCAACCTTAAAATGAGTACCTTCGTTGGTGTTCAGGTAGCCAATGCGCTTTCCAGATAATCCATTGGATTTTAAGAATAATGTATAATCACGATGGAACATGCCGGCGCTTGCCACTGTTTTTTCATCGGTTGAATCGATACCCGTAATGGCTCCAAGCAAAATAGCGGCGTCCCTCACCGTGCGCGCCATCGGACCGGCGGTATCCTGCGTGTAGCTGATCGGCACGATGCCGGATCGGCTCCACAAGCCAACCGTCGGTTTTAAACCAACAATACCATTGGCATTCGAGGGGCAGATGATGGATCCCCAGGTTTCCGTACCAACCGCCACCGCGCACAAATTTGCCGAAACCGCCACCGCCGAACCCGAGCTGGAGCCGCATGGATTCCGGTCCAGCACATACGGATTTTTCGTCTGGCCGCCCACGCCGCTCCACCCGCTGGATGAAAACGAGGCGCGATAATTGGCCCATTCGCTCAAATTTGTTTTCCCCAGAATGACAGCGCCCGCGTCTCTCAGCTTGTGCGCCACCCAACTATCAGAAAGGGGAAAAGATTCTCGTAACAGACGCGATCCGGCGGTTGTCGGCATCTTGTCATGCGTATCAATATTGTCCTTTAACAGCACCGGGATGCCAAATAACGGGCCGCGATTTTTCTGATCTTTGGGCTCAGCATCCAGCGAATCCGCGATGTCCAGTGCGTCAGGATTCACCAGAATCACGGCATTGAGTTCGTAACCCTGCTGATCAATCGCTTCAATTCGATCGATGTAAAGTTGCACAACCTGCCTTACGGTATAGCTACCGTCCGCATAGCCGCGTTGAATTTCCGAGATAGTTTTTTCTTCAAGCGGAAATGACTGCGGCGCTTTTGAATTATTTTGAAAATGACACGACACAAACAAAAACAGCACTAGTGATGTCGGTGCGATTTTGAAAGAGACTTTTTTCATAATTTAGCCTTTAAGTCATGATGAAATCTAAAAGTAGTGGCAACACCTGAACCGTTTCAGAGAGACCGCACTCTGAATTAAAAAATCCGCGGCCCCGGCGGTTTATAAAATATTTTCCAGAGAACGAAACGATTCGGTTCGAAGATAAAAGGCTGATTGCTCTTGATCGCCAGTGTTCGCATCCTCTCGTTTCTCTTTATAGTATAAAAACAAATGACAAATTCCAAATATGAAACAAGCACTTTTTCGTAACAATGATTTTTTCGACGTTTATACTGATGCTGGGCGATACAAACGGTTTTGCCAGGTTCGAGATTTCCAATTGTTTAATAAAAATTCATTACCGGACACTTTTTGAATAACGGGTAAAACTATGCTAAATCTGA
>CAYSNA010000209.1:4460-9327 GCA_964432185.1 uncultured Cytophagia bacterium | reverse complement strand
AGCTTTCGATTTTTATCTCGCCAGGCCCAGGCAAATCATCATCGCAGGCAAGCCTTTGTCGCAAGTGGCAATGCCGAGAACGCCTTTGCGCTGCGGCAAACTGCGAATCAGACGGCGCATGACAATCGCCGCATCGTTTCGGTACGGCAAACTGTCCATCATCCCCGGCGTGCCTTGCGTGCGGCCGTCGCACGGATCAGAGACAAATCCGGCAAAAGGCAGTCCGCCCAATGTGGTGATTTCATGGGCCGCCGCGCGAACCAGCGCATCCAGCTCAAAATGGCCGGTATGATAACCGAGCGCAATCGGTTGCCCGGTTTCCGTTCTCAATCCGCCGAGCGTACTCAGAATGAGAAATTGCTTTTTCGCCACATCCGCCGGCCGCGCTCCCATGCCGGTGTTCTGAATGGCGCCGAAAATATCACCACTTGGCGCATTTCGGAACGTATCCTCCGATAACGGCAACTTGTCATCGCGTGCATTAACGGTTGTCCTGATACTGTAAATATCAGGATTCAGACTATCCAATATAAGTATATGTTCACGATTCATATTTCAACGCTATCTCAGTTTATGCATGGATGGAGTCCCTGGCAAACAGTATTTTGCACGTTACAACTTTATCTCCGGCACCACATACGGCTCTCGATATTCTTTTGTCATCATCGCTTGCGCCTCGTCATCGCCAATTACCACCTGGTTTTCCGGATCAAAATTGATCGTCCGTCCAAGGCGATAAGAGATATTGGCAAGATGGATGAGTGCGCAAGAATAAAAGCCTTCCTCAATCGGCGACGTTAAAAGTTGTGGATCATTCGCGCGAATGGCATCAGCAAAATTTTGGTAATGATTGCCGAGGCCGCCGCCGCTGTCTCCGGGCTCGCGCTCCTTGCCCAAATAGGTCTGCCAGTCGTCAACGGTCTTGCGCATGTAACCTTCGGATCCGTAGAACAAATTGCCGATCACGTTGACATTCGATTGCATGTATCCGCCCTTATCGTCCTTTGTGCGGAATCCGGGACTCAATTCGCCTTCATTATTGGTAATCCAGTGGCGCGTTTCAAACTGGAGGATTTTTTTCTTGTCACTTCCACCCTGCTCGTTTGGGAATTCAAACATCGCCATTAAAGTGTTGGGCGTATTCTGATCATCATCAAACATAAAATGACCGCCCATGGCGCTAATTTTAGTCGGCAGTTTAACGCCGAGACCCCAGCGCGCAATGTCCATTTCATGCACGCCCTGATTGCCCATGTCGCCGTTGCCGTAATCCCAGTTCCAGTGCCAGTTGTAATGAAAGCGATTTTGCGAAAACGGTTTTTTCGGCGCCGGTCCCATCCACAAATCATAATGCACGCCATCCGGCACCGGCTCATCCGGCGTTGTGCCGATGGTGTCGCGCCATTTGTAGCATAATCCTTTGGCGAGATAGACCTCGCCCAGTTTGCCGGACTGCAGATAGTCGGCCATACTCTGCGCGCAGGGATTGCTGCGCTGCTCCGCGCCATCCTGCACGATGAGACCATATTTTTTCGCGGCCCTGACGAGCTGCTGCCCTTCAAAAAACGTATGACAGCATGGCTTTTCAACGGACACATGTTTGCCCGCCTGCATGCCCCAAATCGCCGCGAGCGCATGCCAATGGTTCGGCGTGGTGATGGAGATGGCATCGATATCTTTATCATCCAGGAGCTGCCGAATATCCCAGTAGAGTTTGGGCTTGGCTAGGCCTTTATCGACAAAATGTTTTTGCACGCGCTCGGGATACAATCGTTCATCGACATCACATAACGCCACAACATTGACATTTTCCAGAGCTTGATAAGACTGGATATGATTTTGCCCCATACCGCGAATACCGATCACCGCGACATTGAGACGATCATTGGCGCCGGCCCACACATTTGAATTTCCCCACAACAGCGGCGCTGCGGCCGCCGATGTTGTTTTCACGAATGTTCTTCTATTCAGGACAAGACTCCTTCGTTTTTATAGGTAACGAGTTTTCTGACAAAGAGGTAAGCGATTGGGTGCAAAAAGCCCATGATGAGAAAAACCGGCACATAGCCAAAAAATTCAACCAAGATGGCAGGCACAGCGGCGGAAATTAGAATGCTGCCGAGACCGCCGGCGAATCCGGCAATGCCGGTCACCGAACCGACGGATTGTGATTCAAAACAGTCGCTGCACATGGTGAAAATGTTGGCCGACCAACTGTTATGCGCGCCGCACGCCAAACTGATGAGCAGGACCGCCAGCCACAAATTATTGGCGAAAACGGCCATGGCCGAAATGGGCAGTAGAGAAGCGCTTAATAACATGGTCGTTTTGCGCGCGCGCTCAACCGTCCACCCTTTTGACAAAAAATGTTTGGGCAGCCAACCGCCGACAAAGCCCATAAGCGTAGCAAGCGTATAAACGGCCGGAATAGCCAACGCCATGCCTTTGATGTCGAGGCCGCGGATATCGAGAAAATATTTGGGAATCCAGAACAGATAAAACCACCACACCGGATCCGTGAGCGATTTGCCGACCATAATGCCCCAGGTTTGTTTTTGGCGAAGGATGATCGACCACGGCACGGCTTGCGCTTGTGCAACCGTTTCCGCTATCACAGGTTTTTTATAAAATATCATCCAGAACAAGGCGAGGAAAAATCCCGCCGCGCCAAAAACGACAAACGTCCAGCGCCAACCCACCTGCAGCACAATCAACAGCGCCAGCGGTGCGCCAATAATTGACGAAATATTGCTGCCCGCATTAAAGAGCGATGTGGCGAACGCCCGATCTTCAATTTTGAACCACTCGGACACGGTTTTAATCGCGGCTGGAAAGTTGCCGGCCGCCGACAGGCCGAACACGGCGCGCCATGCGGCAAAACTCAGCGCGGAACGGCAGAGGCCGTGCGCAGCGCCGGACAACGACCACAAGAGAATCGACAAAAAATAGCCGAGTTTTGTGCCGAGTTTGTCAATGACCCAACCGGCGCCAAGCAGACCAATGGTGTAGGTAAATTGAAACGAACCGACAATAAAACCATACAGCAGTGGACTGATGACCATCTCTTTTTCGATTTCCGGCAAAAGCACACCGAGCACAATACGATCGATATAATTTATGGTGGTGCCGGCAAAAAGGAGTGACAAAATAATCCAGCGGTAACGCGAGCTTGTTGTCATAGCAGGCCTTTTCGTTTTTCAAAAAAATACGATTGCAAATCGTCAAGCTGAAATTAAAAAGTGTCGAAGGTGGAAATTTCAAAATGTGGTTTACAAGATAGAAGAAATATTTGAATGTCCAAAGTTATTTTACCATTTACCGTTTTTGGGCATCATCGCCATCCCAATCATAGTTCCACAAAGTCATATAATAGTCGCCGGGATGGAACTCGTCTTGTCTCTTCTGCAGCATGAGGCTCAGCCTGCCATCCAGCTCGTTTAAAACATCGGCATATGCCGGATCATCAACACAATTTTTCTGCTGAAATTTATCATTGGCATTATCATACAAAAGCCACGGTCCGTTTAAATCGCGCGCATAGGTGTAGCGAGTTGTGCGCAACCCACGAAATTCGCGGCCGCCGTTTTTATAGCTCCATTGATGAAACGGCACCGGGCATTCGAAAAGCACGGCATCATCGCCATCCGGTTCATTGCCAGACAAAAGATCGCTGCAATCGCGTCCCTCTACAGCATCCGGGATTTGTATGTCGCACAGCGCCAAAAGCGTCGGCATAATATCCGGCGTGCTGATCGGCTTTTGAATGGATCGTTTTCCTAGTGCCGGAAAAAACAGGAGAAACGGCACATGAATCGATTCTTCCCACGGTTTTTGTTTTTTCACCTGACCATGCGAGTAGAGCATATCGCCGTGATCCGATGTGAAGATAAAAATTGTATTGTTTTCGATATGGTTCTCTTTGATCGTCGTTATCAATTCACCGATACAATCATCCAGCGCGGCACTATGGGCGTAATAACCGGCGATGTCTTTTTGAGCTTTTTCCCTGAGTGATTTGGGGACATTGGGACGAAGCTTGATATCGGACCACTCATAAAAATTGCGATACTTTTCCGGCGCCGTATGATACGGCGCATGCGGCGGCCCCCAGGATAGAAACAGGAAAAATGGTTTGTCCTGCGCATGATTTCGAATATAATCCTGCGCCAATCGAGTCTGCGCGACAGCGTCATACCCATCCCAGGTGTGCTCTTGATTGGCTTCATCAAAATAGATGGAATTGTTATAATCGTGCGTGCATTCGTTGACTTTCCAAAAGTCAAAACCAAACCGGCGATGGTGCGGGACCGGTGTGGCACGGCCTTGCGCTGTCGTTTCGCCCTTTTCATGTCCGTTGATGTGCCACTTGCCGATATAGGCTGTTTGGTATCCCGCATCTTTAAAACACTCACCAAGAGTTTTGCCCGTGGGCTTGAGCGGTTTGTCGTTATAAAAAACGCCGTGTCTCAGCGGGTATTGTCCGGTCATCAAACTGGCGCGATAGGGACTGCACACCGGGCAGCCGGAGATGGCGTTTTCCAGGACAATGCTTTCCCCTGCCAGCTTGTCGAGATGCGGCGTGCGGACTTGATCATTGCCCATAAAGCCGACATCCTGTGCGCGCCATTGATCGGCGAGTACAAATATAACATTGGGCTTTTTATTTTTAGGCCTGCCGCACCTGAGAAACGGAATAGCGGCCATCGAAAGGCTTGTATGTTGAAGAAAATATCTTCGAGTAAATTTCATGGCGTTTTAATTTTTATATCTCAAAACAAGACAAGGTCCGGGCCGCAACACTTCGATTCCGTCTACCTGGGGCAGGTTCAAATCCAGGAGCACCAGGGCGGGCACGGGGTATTGCGCG
>CAYSNA010000209.1:0-4450 GCA_964432185.1 uncultured Cytophagia bacterium | reverse complement strand
TTATCGCCTTTAATTAGATGATTCGGATCGACATCAATCACGCTGTGCACCACGTCATGGATCGCCTTTTTTGAGGTGATGGGATAAGCAGGTCCGTTAATTTTGAACGGCTCCGCCACCTCGCCTTCACCGCCATCCCAAATTTTGATCTGCAACTGCGCGCTGATGATCTTTTTCGGATCAACCGGGATGTTCATTTTGGCGACGTTTAGATTTTCGGCGCGCGACCAAAACGGCACCGGCGTTTCGTAACAGTAAAACATCTGCACCTTTTCTTTATGGCGATTCAGCACACTTCCGGCAGAGGCACTTGTCTCGTAATACAGGCCATCTTTAAATTTGATGATGGCCTTGAACTGCACGGGAGCGCTCTGATCCGGGATGCTTGCCGTGTCCCAGGTAATCTGAAACGGCGCCGTGGTGAGAGTACCAAGGTGATGCGTCCATACTCGGCTGTGGGTGTAGCCGTGCCAATCAAGGTCGACCGTGTTGCCGTTGTCATCAAAGCCGCTATAACGGGCGAGCCAAACAACGGATTCAATGGTGCCGATAAATTCATCCGGCAGGACAAGAGACAACTCGGCCTGTTCATTGTCAATCATGGCGGGTTCAGTAATCGAGGCGTGAAAATCGTCGAGGTTCGGATTCTTTTTAAACAGACTATCGGTTTTATAAAAACATTTCAGCGCCACATTATCCATAATGAAATGCCCCCAGAATCCGTGACCGCGTTCGCAGGAAAACTGCAGGGCATTGAGTCCGTTCACCAGATGCGGCACCTCAACGGGAATGGACGGATAGGCGTACACGCAATGGTTTTCCGCTGTGCCGTAATCCGGAATGGCGTAAATTCCCTTGCCGTTGACCGTCAGACGTTTATTCGTCGTATGCGGATGACCGCCCCACATTTCAAGGTAGAGTTCGGCGCTTTCCAGGTCGAACAAAAATTCCGGCGCGTTCAGCAGCACCAGACCATTGGCCAGCGCTTCGTCGCGTTTGCCGAAGCCTTCATGTAACGCCAATTGCGGATCATTGACGCGCCAGCGGCCATCTTTGTGATTGCTGATCTTCTCGTCAAATTCGGCCCAGTATTGCCGGTAAAATCGTCCATCCGCCCAAAGTGACGCGGATAATGAAAGAAACAACATCCATATGTAAAATTTCATATTGAACCTCATAACAAGAACCACATTCCGAATCGGCTGCTCATGTTGTCAGTAACTTTATTCGATGGCGCCATTCAGCCAGAGGTGGAGGAATTTATAATTATCCCATGCGTGGCCGACGATATCGAGATCGCCATCGGAATCAATATCAACGAGTTGCGCGCCGAGGTGCATCTCTTTGCCGGTGTCGACAATATGCTTTGTAAACGCGCCGGCGCCGCCATTCTCCCATATTTGCGTCGCCAGCGATTCACCCTTGTGCATATTAGTGAGGATATCAATGTCGCCGTCATTGTCAATATCACCGACATCGAGATTATTCATGGAATACTGTTGCACGATCTGATGACGCTCCCACTCACCGTTATCTTTGGCTTCAAACCACCAGAGATGGCCGTCGGGTTCCAAACCGGGGTAACGCTCTTCACTGACGATGACATCCAGTTTTCCGTCGCCGTTCATATCGGCAACCTCGATGCGATCAATCGCATGCACGGATTCACCAATAGAGTGACGCGTCCAGGTCTCATCAAACGATCCCGGATTTTCCGCCCAGTCGAGAATGGCTGGATGTTCTTCTTCACCTTGTTTAATATCGCCAAAGGCGAGATCGAGATCGCCATCGCCGTCGATATCACCAACACCGACGCCTTCATCGGAACCGCTGGTGATGATCATGTTCCACTGCCAGTTTTCTTGCGCGGTATTTTGTGGAATTTCGCAGACAAAAATACCTTCATCCGCCTGCAGGATAATTTCTTCCTTTCCGCCGGCAATTAAATCCGCGGTGGCATAGCCCTGACCGTTATTATGCCCCGTCGGCGGCAGCGTGCCAATAATCTGAGCTTTCCAGGAACTGCCCTGCAGATCATCCGCTTCGAACCACATAACATCCGGCAATGCCGATGCAATGATGTCGGCAAATTCGTCGCCGTCCACGTCAACAAACAGACAGCCATCCGCATTGAGACCGAGATCGATTCTCGTCCAGGGAGCCGAAATGTTCTGGCCGGGATTACGATAAAAATAGCGGCCGGAGACGATATCAACATAACCGTCACGATTGACATCCATAAAATCCAGGCCAAAATAGCGCAGCCAGTTGGGTTCGGCCCAATCGCCCCATTTGCCGCGATCGTTATCAATTTCAAAATAGGTCCATTTATCAATCGGCAGTTTTTGAGAACAGCCAACAACAAATGCTATTACAATCAGGACCATTTTCAGGAGTCTTTTATTCATGCTCGCCTCTTTTTTTTTAGGATTGAACCAATCGCTTGACAGATCGGTTCAGTAGGTAAAGAACATTTTACTCTTGCAGCCAAATATCCAATCGCGGCGCATCCCAGGTGTAGGGTTTTCCGAGAATATCGTAATCGCCGTCGCCGTCCAAATCGGCGATGCGCGACTCGTGCAGGCCAAAGCCGGTGTGAACGATATAATCGTCAAAGTTGCCTTTTCCATCGCCCAACAGAATTCTTGTTACCGCATTGGGATTATTGCCAAGACGCATTTCAGCGTTGAACAGATCAAGAAAACCATCTCCGTTAAAGTCGAGCACAGCAATGCTGTGACCATCCTGCACCGTATCCACAATTGTTTTGGCGAGCCACGAATCCTCCTGCCATTCGTACATGATAAGCGGTGCGCGGCCATCACCGACAACGAGGAAAACTTCCGGCCGCCCGCCCTCGACGACATCTCCGGCAGCGGAACGGGAAAACGAGTAGGTATCGTCGATGATATTTACCTCAAACGTCGTACCATCAATATGCTTGAACCAGCGACCGGCGCCGACGATGTCCAGTTTTCCATCGCCGTCAACATCGATTTTCGCCAGACCTTCGTGTTCGTTAACGCCTTTCCAATTCGGGTAGGAGCCGCGCTGGGGAGGTTCGCTCGCATCAGAATAGGAATAAATGGTGGCGTACTCCCAATCCCCGGGCGTCGATTTAGGATCAGCCGGAATCTCGGCAAGATACAAAGCGCGATCATTTTGATTCCAGAACACCAGTTCGTCGCGGCCGTCGCCGTCACAATCGACAAACATCTGGTCATGATGTTTGTTCGAGCCCCGACTTTTGATGGCGTGTCGCGTCCATGGCGTACCGGGATCATAATCGGGATAAGGATTTTCCCACCACCACACGCCGTTGCTGGCATAATCGCCGCCGAACACCACGTCAATATCGCCGTCATTATCGATGTCCGTCCACGCGGCGCCGGCTTCGATGTGCAGCGGTTCGCTGTCGACCACATAGCGGTCCCATCCCGTTTCGGTTCTGAGATAACAGACTACTGACGGCGCCGCCGTTCGCTCGGTGATGAAAAAGTCATTCAGACCGTCTTTGTTGACATCAAATAAAGCCGTGGCGGTTTGCTGATTGCTGCCATTTGGCGCCGCAATGTCGCCATTTTTGCTGGACAGATGTTTCCAGGTTATTTCATTTTGAGGCGCGGTGCATGAAATCATTAAAATCACAACAAAAGTGATAGCTAAAACTGCAATAAATCGTTTCATTTTAACTCCGATGTGTTGTTAGTTTTCAGGAATGTCAATCCATTTTTTCTGTAACGACGAGTCCCACGCCGCGTCAAGAATTTGCTGGCAGCGATAGCCGTCGTAAAAATCGGCTTTCACGCCGACGCCCTTGTCAATGGCGCTAAGTAAATCGCCGATCTCGTGAATGAACGTATGTTCCCAGCCGATGATATGCCCGGGCGGCCACCACATATTGAGGTAAGGATGCGAACCTTCGGTGACAACAATATTTCGAAAGCCCTGCGCATCGGGATCATCACTGCGGGAAAAATAATCCAGTTCGTTCATCCGTTCCAAATTAAAGACCAGCGATCCCTCGCTGCCAAAAATCTCCATGCGCAAAAAGTTTTTACGCCCCGTGGCAAAACGCGTCGCCATAAAATTGCCCAGCGCGCCGTCGCGGAATTTCGCCATGAAGAACAATGCGTCATCGACAGTGACTTTTCCAACGGAGCCATCGGATTTTTTGCGCTCCTGGATAAATGTCTCTTGCGCTGCCGATACAGCCTCCACCTCACCAACGAGAAAACGCGCCAAATCGACCGTGTGCGCATTCATATCGCCGTGTGCGCCGGAACCGCCTTCGTTGACATCGTGGCGCCAAACGTAGGGGAAATTCGGATCGACGAGCCAGTCCTGGTAATAAACCGCGTTAAAATGAAATACTTTACCAATCTTACCGTTCTCGATCATTTTTTTGGCGAGAAGAATGGCGGGTACCCGCCGATAATTAAACGCGGTC
>CAYSNA010000208.1:0-9353 GCA_964432185.1 uncultured Cytophagia bacterium | reverse complement strand
AAATGTTACGCGTGTGAGTGAATCTTTGCCTTTTACGACACTGTTATCATGAAAATTATTTGTGTTAAAATCTTCTTGAAATTTAACCAAATAATTGGTATGCTTGACAAATGTCATATCACAATCAACCTTGGAAAGGGGGCTATACGATGGCTTTCGACAGCAAAGGTACGGTAAACAAAGTCATTCTTATCGGTCGACTGGGACAGGAGCCGGAACTCAAGTACACACCTTCCGGCGCAGCGGTGTTGACGTTGAGCGTTGCGACCAATACGCAGTATAAAGGCCAGGATGGCAACAACGTGGAAAACACCGAATGGAACCGTGTTGTTGTTTGGCGAAAATTGGCCGAAATCATGGCGCAATACGCCAAAAAAGGCTCGCGCGTTTATGTGGAAGGCAAACTGGTAACCCGCTCGTGGGATGATCAAAACGGCACGAAACATTATACCACGGAAGTCGTGGCTGAGCACATGCAGCTCCTGGACAGCCGCTCGGATTCCGGGTCGTCCTCAAGCGGTTATCAACCGCCACCACCGCCGGATACGCACATGGCTGAACCGTCCATGGACGAGGGTGACGACCTGCCGTTCTAAGGTGTCATGATCCGGACGGATCGTACAACATTAAAATCCGAAGCCCTTCCCGGCTTCGGATTTTTTTTCGAGATATCTCTATGAATGATTTTACACATCTTGTTAAACACGCAGAGACGGCGAAAAAAACCGCCATTGCGCCCTATTCGCACTTTCCGGTTGGCGCCGCGCTCTTGACATCAGATGGCAAAATATTTACCGGCTGTAATATCGAGTCGAGCTCGTACGGGCTGACCATGTGCGCCGAACGCGTCGCCCTGTTCAAAGCGCTGTCCGACGGCGAACGTTCTTTTGAAGCGCTTGCGATTGCCACCGATGTCGAAAACTTTTGCCCGCCCTGCGGCGCCTGCCGTCAGGTGTTGTGGGATTTTGCCAAAGACATCACTGTTATCCTCGTCTCCGCCGATTCGTCGACCAAAGAAATGAAAATGTCCGATTTTTTACCGCACGCCTTTGATGACGGATTCCTGCCGCATGAGTAGTTTTTCGACAACGACATTGATCGGCGTAGCCGGCGCCTCCGGTTCCGGCAAAAGTTTTTTCGCCTCCGCTTTACAACATCGGCTCAACTGTTCTTCCGCCATACTTTCTCAGGATGATTATTACCAGGATCGATCGGATATCACGATAAAAGAGCGCGAGGTCATCAATTACGATCACCCGGATTCGCTCGATTTTGATTTGCTCGTTGAACAGCTGCAAACGCTCAAAACGGGAGCGGCGATTGACCATCCGCTTTATGATTTTTCCGTGCATAATCGTAAAAAGGAAACTGCCCGCCTGCAGCCGGCTGAGGTCATTATTGTTGATGGTATTTTGCTTTATGCGGTAAAAGAGTGCCGCGAGCTATTCGATATCAAGGTTTTTGTGGATACGCCGCTTGATCTCTGTTTTGTGCGTCGATTGCAGCGAGATGTGAAAGAACGCGGCCGTTCTGTTGATTCGGTCATCGCCCAATACCTCGATACTGTGCGGCCGATGTTTTTGCAATTTGTGCAGCCGACTATCCGATTGGCGGATATTGTGGTGCAGGGCGTTGGCGATATGGCCGATGATATTGAACGCGTCATCGAGCGAGCCGGGCTGAACACATCTACTGATTAAACTGAATTTTTGAGGCACACGGTGAAAAAGTTATCAGTTCTTTTTGTCCTCTTTGTTTTTTCCCTGTCTTATGCGCAGGATGAAAAAAATCAACTCACCTATATCGCCCCGAGCGATGCCAAAATCCGCTACAGTGGCCGCATCAATTTTGACAACCCAAACGCGCCGGTTTTTTATTGGCCGGGAACCAGTGTCACGGCCACATTCCCCGGCACATCGCTCAGCATTGTTTTGGATGACCAACAGGGCGACAACTTTTACAACGTTTTTCTGGATGGCGATTTTGATCATCCCATCATTATTGATTGCGCACCGGGCATAAAAGAGTATGTCATTTCCGATTCGCTCGACACCGGCCAACACACACTCCAGCTTTTTCGCCGCACGGAAGGCTTTTCCGGCCCGACGACTTTTCTCGGTTTTATACTCGACGCCAATGTCACTTTGATGGACCTGCCGGCCAGGCAGCCGCGGAAGATCGAGTTTTACGGTGATTCCATCACCTGCGGCATGGGCAATGAAGCCCCGGATGAGGCCGAGGATGACGACAATTCGCAGCGCAATAATTTTCTCGCCTATGGCGCCATCACGGCGCGGAACTTGGGTGCGGATTATCACTGCATCGCCAAAAGCGGCATCGGCATTATGATTAGTTGGTTTGATCTGACCATGCCCGAATATTATTATCGGCTCGATCCTTCCGACATGACATCGCGCTGGGATTTTTCCCGCTGGAACCCGGATGTGGTGGTCATCAATCTTTTTCAAAATGATAGCTGGCTGATCAACCGCCTTGATCCAGTGCCTGGAGAAGACGAAATCGTAAACGCCTATTTGGATTTTCTCGCGGCTATTCGTGGCCACTATCCGGACGCGCATATTTTTTGTACCCTCGGTTGCATGGATGCGACCAAAGAAGGTTCGCTCTGGCCGGGTTACGTCGAGGCGGCCGTTCAGCAGTTCAGACAAAAGCACAATGATGAAAAACTATATACGACATTTTTTGCCTATGACGGTTTTGCCAAACATCCGCGCGTTCGGCATCATCAAAAAATGGCGCAACAGTTGACGGCGGTGATACAGGAAAAAGTGGGATGGTAATCCGTTAGGAATTTTACCAGCAGGGTCTTATATTGATTTCGTTTAATCGCCACGAATTATACGAATGGACAAGGATCGGCTATGAATTCTCTCGGAAAATTGCTCATGCTCGCCGGATTGGTCATGGCCTGCGTCGGTCTGCTGATTATCGTCTTTGATCGTTTCGGTATTCATCCTGGACGGCTCCCGGGAGACCTTGTTTATCGCAAAGGCAATACGACATTTTATTTTCCGATTGTTACGTCCATTTTAATCTCACTTTTGTTATCACTTTTATTTTGGCTTTTAAAAAAATAGTTCAGGAGAGAGCATGCTCAGTATTGTACCAAAAGATATGGGATGGATTGAGGTGGTTTGCGGCCCAATGTTCAGCGGTAAATCCGAAGAGCTCATTCGACGACTTCGACGGGCGGAGATTGCCAAACAGAAAGTCGCGATTTTCAAGCCGCAGATTGATGACCGCTACGCCACCGGGCACATTGTATCGCACAGCGCGCAACGCCTGCCGTCCATTCCGGTCACATCATCGGCGGAGATTTTGCAGATGGCGCAGGACGCCCAGGTGATTGGCATTGACGAGGCGCAATTTTTCGACAATGACCTGGTTGACGTGTGTCAATCGCTGGCCGATCAGGGAAAACGGGTCATTGTTGCGGGATTGGATCAGGATTACCGCGGCAAACCGTTTGAGCCGATTCCGCAGCTCTTGGCGATTGCCGAATACATCACCAAAACGCTGGCGATTTGCATGCAGTGCGGCAATCCCGCCGGGCGCACCCAGCGGCTGAGCAGCGACGCTGAACGCGTCATTGTCGGCGCGGCAGATATTTACGAAGCCCGCTGCCGTTTCTGTCACAAAGTACATGACGAGGAATAAGGAGGGAGCATGAAATTTATCGGCATTATTGGTATTATCGTCCTGCTGGCCATCACCTTCGCCATGTCGAATAATCGTAAAGCCATCAAACCGCGCATTATCATGTGGGGATTGTCCCTGCAATTGCTTTTTGCGGTTATCATTTTGGCGCAATCCGTTCTGTCATGGATTGGCATGATTCTGTTCGCCGGCCTCATTTTAATGTATCTTTTTTCCGACAAGGTCCTGCAAAAGGAAAATTGGGCACAGGCGGCGGTACCGGGGCTTGTGCTCGTTCTTGCCTCGGCGCTGGGAATCCTCGCGAGTTTTTTCCTGGAAAAGCTCGGTGTGGCCACCATCCTTTTTTATGTGATACTCGTGCTCTATCTTCTCACCCTTGTCCTAAAGCGGCGGGCTTTTGTGCGTTATCTTTTTACCGCCTTAATGTTGACGGCGCTCGGTATTTTGATCGGCCGCGGCGTCTACGGCAGCGTGGTGTTTGAAAAACTGGCCATCGGTGTCGGAAATTTTCTCGACATCACCGATCTCGGCAGCCAGTTTTTGTTCGGCAACCTGGCGAACGAAAACTTCTTTTTTACCGACGGCCAATACTGGCCCGGATTCGGTTTTCAGTTCGCCTTTTCCGTCTTGCCGACGATCATTTTCTTCTCCGCTATTATGTCGATTTTATATTACATGGGCATCATGCAGGCGGTGGTGCAGATGATGGCGCGTTTTATGCGCTGGACCATGGGCACGTCGGGTGCCGAAACGTTGTCCTGTTCCGCCAATATTTTCATCGGCCAAACCGAAGCGCCACTGCTCATCAAACCTTTTTTGGATGACATGACGCTCTCCGAGCTGCACGCCATAATGGTTGGCGGTTTCGCGACCATCGCCGGCGGCGTGCTCGCCGGCTATATCGCCATGGGTGTGGATGCCGGACATTTGATTGCCGCCAGTGTGATGGCCGCCCCGGCTGCGCTGGTGGTGGCGAAAATTATTTTCCCGGAAACCGAAACATCCAAAACGGCCGGCGATATTGATCTGCCGGATGTCGGCCACGCGGATAATCTGCTGGATGCGGCGGCCCGCGGCACCTCGGATGGTCTCAAACTCGCCGTTAATGTTGGCGCCATGCTGATTGCCTTTATCGCGCTGATTGGTGTTGTGGATATGATTCTCGGCTATTTTGATAAACTCATCGATTTCAAACTGCTTGGCGGCGTCTTAAAAGAGGGCTCAACCGAATATGCCGGTTTTTTCCCGGGCAGTCTGAAAACATTCTTTGGAACACTTTTTTCGCCGCTGGCTTTTTTGATGGGCGTTCGCTGGGAAGAAGCCATGAGTGTGGGTAATCTCCTTGGCATGAAAATCGCGGTCAACGAGTTTGTGGCATATGCCGAATTGGGTCGAATAATTTCGGAAGGCGGGCTGTCCGAACGCTCCATCACCATTGCGACCTATGCGCTGTGCGGTTTTGCCAATTTTTCTTCCATTGGCATTCAACTTGGCGGCATTGGCGCCATTGCGCCGAAACGCCGCTCCGATTTGTCACGTGTGGCCCTGCGCGCCATGTTTGGCGGCGCTATCGTCTCGTGGATGTCCGCGACCATCGCCGGCATGTTGATCTAAAGTGTGGATGATTTGAGATGCGCCTCAAAGATAAAGTAAAAGAATCGCTCTCCTTTGTTCAGCCAAAGCTGACGACTGCGCCGCAGGTGGCCATTGTCCTTGGTTCCGGGCTCGGTGGTTTTGCACATGAGGTCGAAAATCCGGTCATCATTTTGACTCGGGATATCCCGCATTATCCCGTTTCCACGGTGCCGGGGCATGAGGGCCGATGGATTATCGGCAACATCAACGGCGTTATGGTGCTGTGCATTCAGGGCCGGGTGCATTATTACGAAGGATATGCCCTGGAGCAGGTCACCTATTACGTTCATCTCTTAAAAGCGTTGGGCATCGACAAACTTATTCTGACTA
Source organism: uncultured Cytophagia bacterium (assembly GCA_964432185.1). GTDB lineage: Bacteria > Zhuqueibacterota > Zhuqueibacteria > Residuimicrobiales > Krinioviventaceae > Kriniovivens. The sequence goes on along the minus strand of CAYSNA010000208.1, from coordinate 3,710 downwards.
CAGCCTCCGGTGGACTGAATCCCGCGTTTCAACCCGGAGATTTGATGTTGATTACGGATCAAATCAACTTTGCCTTTAACAACCCGCTCATCGGCAAGCCGGAAAACCAGCTTGGTCCGCGGTTCCCGGATATGTCAAAACCGTTTGACGTTGAAATGATCAAGGTCGCAGAACGGGTTGGCATCGAGCAGAACCATCCGTTCCGCAAAGGCGTGTTTTGCTGGGTGACCGGACCGAATTATGAAACTGCGGCCGAGGTTCGCGCCTTGCGTTCGCTTGGCGGCGACGCCGTATCCATGTCCACCGCTCCTGAAGTCATTGTGGCCAATCAACGTCACATCAAAGTGCTTGGCATTTCATTGATCACCAATTTGGGAACGGGGCTGTCGACGTTTCCCCTGGCGCATGAAGAAGTGACCGACGTTGCGGGCAAGGCAGGAGCGCGTTTGGCCCGGCTACTCAACGAAATAATCCCCAAACTCTGACTGTTTGATCTGTAAAAAATTATGGTCAACAGCTATGCTTAAAGAGATTATCAAAACCGCCCGTGGTCAGCAGCAGGCTGATCTTCTGCTGAAAAATGCACGACTAGTGAATGTTTACTCCTCTCAAATCATTCAATCCGATATTGCCATTCTTGATGATACCATTGTCGGCGTTGGTCATGGCTATTCTGCAAAACACGTTTTTGATCTGAACGGCGACTACGTCTGCCCGGGGCTTATCGATGCACACGTGCACATCGAAAGTTCTATGGTCGAGGTGCCGGAATTTACCCGCGCTGTTTTGCCGCTCGGCACGACCTCTGTTGTAGCCGATCCACACGAGATTGCCAATGTGCTGGGATACGAGGGTATCCGCTACATGATGGAGTCGAGCAAGTACAATCCGTTAAGCGTATTTTTTACCCTGTCGTCCTGCGTGCCGTCGTCGCCGCTGGAAACCGCCGGATCGGAAATGCGCGCTTTTGATATTTTTCCGTTTTTGCGTGAAAAGTGGGTTGTTGGTCTGGCGGAAATGATGAATTATCCCGGTTTGTTGAACGGTGATCCCGATGTGCTCGACAAACTGCGCATCGTTGAGGAGAAACGTATTGACGGTCATGCGCCCGGTTTATCAGGCCGCGATCTGAACGCTTATATTGCCGCCGGTGTCGAATCGGATCATGAATGCACCACCGTTGAAGAGGCGTTGGAAAAATTACAGCTCGGCATGCATATCATGATTCGCGAAGGCAGCGGCACAAAAAATTTGCACGATTTATTGCCGGTGGTGACGCCGGAAAACGAACGCCGCATCATGTTTTGTACCGATGATCGTCACCCGCACGATTTGCTCACCGAGGGGCATATCAACTTTGTCATCAAATCAGCCATTCGATATGGGCTCGATCCGATCCGGGCCATCCGAATGGCAACGCTCAACACGGCGGAATATTTCGGCCTGAAAAAACTGGGCGCTGTGGCGCCCGGAAAAATGGCCGACCTGGTGGTTTTTGACAATTTCGATTCCTTTTCGATAAAACTGGTGTACAAAAACGGCAAACTGGTTGCCAAAAACGGACAAGCTATTTACGATCCACCTGTGCGCCTCAACGTGCCAGTGCGCGGTTCGATGAATATCCGCTGGATTGAGGGAGATGAGTTCAGAATACCGTCCAATGGCACGAACGTCCGTGTCATTGGCGTGGTGCCGGATCAAATCGTCACCGAAAGTTTGTCGGCGGTCGTTACCTCTCGCAACGGATTTCTTGAATCCGATACGAAACAGGATATTTTGAAACTATTCGTCGTCGAACGGCATCGCGCGACCGGCAATATTGGCAGAGGTCTCATCCGAGGTTTTGGACTCAAACGCGGTGCCATTGCCACAACCATCGCGCACGACAGCCACAACATCATCGTTGTTGGCGTGCATGATGCGGACATTGTGAAAGCCGTCACGACTCTCAATAAAATGGGTGGCGGTATTGTTGTTGTCGAGAATGAAATGGTGATTGAATCGCTCAAATTGCCCATTGCCGGCCTGATGTCCGATCAGCCGCTTGAAGTCGTCAGTGATAAAATGGACGCCATCGTCAAGGCGGCTCAATCGCTCGGCGTCACGTTGAGCGATCCGGTGATGACGCTCTCTTTTATGGCGCTGCCGGTCATTCCTTCACTCAAGCTCACGGATCGCGGTCTGGTGGACGTGGAAAAATTCGAACATGTCAGTTTGTTTCTCGATGAATAGAATAGTCGTTTGGAGAAAAAAATGCGATTTCTTTCTTTGATGGTATTGTGCCTGCTCTTCCTGCCTTCCCTCCGGGCGCAGGATTCAGTTTATATCGATGAGATCAACACCTGGCAAAATCAACGCGAGGCTCGCCTCAAACAAGCGGACGGCTGGCTCAGTCTTGCCGGCCTCTTTTGGTTAAAAGAAGGCGAGAATACGTTTGGCGCTGACGCGACGAATGACATCCGATTTCCTCAGGGCAAGGCCGATGATGTGATTGGCTCATTTTTTTGCACCGGGAAACAGGTGACCGTCAAAATCAAAGACGGCGTTCTCGTGACGACTTTTGATCAACCAATAAAAGAAATGGAACTGGTGAGCGATCGATCCGATGCTCCGACACTGTTGGATCATCGATCGCTGCGATTTTACCTCATTGTTCGCGGCGACCGCGTCGGCATCCGCCTCAAAGATTTGCAGAGTGACGCGGTAAAAAATTTTACCGGCATCCCCATGTTCCCGATTGATAAAAAATGGAAGATTAAAGCTCGTCTCGAACCGTATGATCCACCACAAACAATCAGCATTCCCAATGTTCTCGGCGATAGTGAAGAGAGTCCGTGCCCCGGTGCGCTGGTTTTTGAGTTTGAGGGCCGGGAGTACAAATTGTATCCGAACGGAGAAGGTGATTCGCCATCCTATTTTTTAATTTTTGCCGATGCGTCCAGTGGTGACGAAACCTATGGGGCCGGGCGATTTTTATCCATCCCACGGGTTGATGAGAACGGTGAAACCTTTATCGATTTTAACAAAGCGGTGAATCCGCCGTGCGCGTTTTCGCCCTATGCCACCTGTCCTTTGCCGCCAAAGGGCAACCGACTGCCGTTCAAAGTGTTGGCCGGTGAAAAGGATTTTCATCTATCGCATTAGAGCAGCTTTGCCCTTTCCCATCGAAACATGATCATGCTTCACCCGTAGATGGTTAGAAATTTGAAAAAGTAAGGTGGTCGAACGGGTAAAAATTTATCGCATCATTCTTGCATTTAATGTCATAAAAATGGGCGTGAGCGACGTCTAATAATCGAATGTTTGAAGTCATGGTATCAACGTACTAATTTTATAGAGATTAAACTGAAAACCTGCTATGAGAATTGCGCAAAAAAAATATTATCTTTTGCCCTTGATGCTAGTCATGTTGGTCATATCACCATATTTTCTCACTTGTGATGTTGATCATGGACTCGGCCTCAGTGAATCCCGAATTCGCGGCCGCATTATTTTGCCGGACATGTCGCAGCGCCCCGAGTATTTCCAGGCTGTGCGCATTGTCGCTTTGACGAAAAAACTGGATGCCGACGATGTGTCGTTAAATGACTCCGTTTTTTACAATACATCTATCGATTTATGTTCCGAGATTCCCACTTTTTATATGCCTGCGCCGATCTCAAAATACGATTTTGTCGGTTCGGTGTGTAAACATCGCGACAATGGATGGG
>CAYSNA010000207.1:0-9355 GCA_964432185.1 uncultured Cytophagia bacterium | reverse complement strand
TTTGACAAGAGGCGATAAATGATTTCACGCGACGAATTCCACAAGACTCAACAGCGGGCACTGGAGTACCTTGAAAAAGCCGGCATCGTACTCACAAAAGATGAAGCGGACAATGTCGAAGTTGCTGATTTTGGTCTGAACCGCTTGGAAGAGATCGGCCTTGAGCTGGTTGTTTATGTGAACACAGACCGCGTTTGTGCCAAAGAGCTCGTACTGTTTCCCGGGCAAATTTGTCCGGAGCATCGCCATCCCCCGGTCATGGATGCGGCGGGCAAAGAAGAAACGTTTCGCTGCCGCTCTGGACAAGTTTTTTTGTACGTTCCGGGCGATCCCACACCATCCCCAAAAGCTTCAGTTCCGCCGGACAAAATGGATACATTTACCGTCTGGAACGAAATTATCCTCAATCCGGGAGAGCAATACACGCTGCCGTCGGATACACTGCACTGGTTCCAGGGCGGGCCGAATGGCGCTGTCGTATCGGAATTTTCCACCACCAGCCGGGATGAAGCCGATATTTTTACGGATCCCGAAATTCAACGCATCACACACGTCAATGAATGACATTCGAAAACACTTGACAATTGAATGCGGATCATTTATATTATCTCCAGTATAATCAATTGCACCTCCAATTAGCCCTGGTTCCAGTTTTTGCATTTCGATTGCTCAACCTGCAAGAGCAAGCCTCAATCGCAAATTCCAAAGCCACTAAGACGGTTTTTACCAGGCCATCTCGGTGTATGAGAGTCATGTACAATTTGAAAGGGTTCTTCATGGAAGAAGGTACAGTCAAATGGTTTAGTACAACAAAGGGGTATGGCTTTATTACGCGCGAATCGGGGGAGGATGTTTTTGTGCATTATTCCGGTATTGAAGGTGAAGGATTCCGATCGTTAAGAGAGGGTGACAAAGTCCAGTTCGAGATTGAGCAGACGGACAAGGGACCACAATGCGGAAAAGTTAAAGTCATCAAATGAGACGAGCCCCGGTTAATCGGGGCTTTTTTGTTGGCTGCGATGCCTGCCTTTAATGCGATATATGTCATCCACCACCATCATAAAAATATCGTGTGTGAAGATCTGTTCGTACATTTCCATAACATCTGGGCCCCACTAATCGGCATTCAAAGGTGATGTCAGAATAGTGCCGATAAAAATAACATCGCCTCAGGCTGAATGCCTTTTTTGGTAATTTCTCGCCAATTCCATAAAAATTTCCAAATCCGCATCGGCGTTCGATTGCACGCCATCAAAATAAAACACCCGGATGGGAAAATTATCGTGCTCGCGGCTGACGCGTGGGTAGACGGCCTCGGTAATGATGCCGTTCATACAGGTGAACGGACTAATATCGATGACCCCGGCTGCTCCTTTTTTGTGATACCAGAGCGCTTTGCCCATGCTCATGACCATTTCGCCGCGTGATCCTTCGCGCGGCATATAAGGCACCGCCAGATCAAGCGTTTCACGAACATGATGCGGTTCTTCAAATCCAACAAAATCATCCTCAAAAACAGAGACGATCCGGTGTTCATCGTGCGCCATGACGGCCTGTTTCAGCCTGCTGCCCAACATTTCAAACGACAGACTTTTGCCATATCGATCGAGGCGCCACACTTCTTCATCATTCGTGTACATCACCCACTCGGCAATATCCGAGACCCAAACAACACCGCCATGTTTTTCAATCAGGCGGAACATATCATTATTGGAAAAATTATTATGCCGGCAAAAGATTTCGCCCACCACACCGATGAGCAGTTTGTCCTGCGATTTGTCAACCGGCACGGCGCGAAAATCATCCCGAATTTCCGTCATTGTGCTGATGATATTTTTCATCCGCACGCGATGCGGAACCTGTCGTTTTTCCAGAACCGCACATATTTTGTCAATGGATTGCCAATAAACCTGATCCGTCGTTCCCGCTTCCGTTTCATATGGTCGGGTCATCAGCATTTTTTTGCGGATAACATCCGCCGCAACAGCGGCGCGCCAGCCGGTGCGCACCAATTTATTCGCCTCATCGCCAATGCCGCCGTAGCCATCGGAACTGGTGGGGGCCGCGAACAACACGTTTTCGCCGCGAATCTGATGGAAGACTCTTTTGGCCAGAGGCAGATAATGGCCGTATCGGCACGGCCCGTTTGAGGTGGGCAGCATAAACGCGGTTTTATCGGGATCGTAATCCGGCAGTTGGGTGACCTTGAGAAAATTACCGAGGGTCACCGCTTCGGGCAGGCACTCATCCCCGGAAAGGTACTGGCGTGCCAGTTCAAGCGTGTGCTCGTCACTGTTTGGTGACGGCTGCGCATCGACGCCGATGGAACGAAACGCCGCTGCCATGCATGCCGACGATTCGTACGACATTTGCGGGATGTAGAGTTTGCGTTGATTGAGAGGGATACTGCTCATAAAATGTTTTCGGCTCTGTTTTTGTTAAATTGACCAAGTCGGAAAAAAATGGTTTTATCCTGGCGACCTTGCGTCCTGGCGCGAGAATGGTCTTACTTCTTTTGAGAGCTGCTCGCCTGCACAAAGGCTGAAAATATTTTCGACCGATGCTCAAACGGCATTCGTTCCGGGTGCCATTGCACAAGAATGCCGAACCGATGCGACGGTATTTCCAGCGCCTCAATTACACCGTCCGGGGCAAACGCGATGATTTTCAAATTGACCCCCACATCATCGACTGCCTGGTGATGATACGAATTGACAACAAGTTTCTCATCACCCACAATACTGAATAATCGCGAGCCTTTTTCAAGCCGCACCTCGTGCTCAGCGCCGCTCGGTTGGCGATGCACAACCTCCTCCCCTATTTCGGACGGAAGGTCCTGAATCAACGTACCGCCGCTCATCACATTGGTGAACTGACATCCGAGGCAAATGCCGAGAACCGGCTTGTCGCAGTCCAGCCAGGCTGAGATCAACCGGCTCTCAAACCAAAAACGTTTTGCGGTCAGCGAGTCCACCGTGGGATGCGCTTTTTCGCCATATACCTGCGGCGGAATATCCATGCCGCCAACCAGGACGAGACCATCGAGAGATTTCACGTACTCAACAATGGCGCGTTCACTGCGTACGGGCGGCAGGACGACCGGTGTTCCGCCCGATTCCAGTACGGCGTTCACATAACTCATGTTGGTGTAAACACGTCCGACACTGTCCGATTCCGATGCTTGAAAGACGCTGGTAATGCCGATTAATGGCCGGGAATCCTCAGCGTTGAGCAAACCGACCGAACACATCAACATTGCAAAAAGTGTTCGATGTAAAATGATAGTCCTCATGCGTAATGCTCTCCAACGTATTCGATTTTTTCAGCGGCTCCCGAATGCGACAAACCGCGCAACAAGCCCTTGCTCTCCAGATAGGCTTCGCAGCGGGTTAAAATGCCGGCGTCGTTGCTGTGGTCATCAAACTGCAGCGTCAGATAGGGCGCGCCAATCGTATCGCGCACAAAATGTTTGATGTAAGAATCGGGGCCACATTTGAAATTAGTGAAATAGATGACATGCAGATTGCCCGACTGTCCGGCAAATTTTGCCGCTTGCAAAATTTTTCGACCGTAATTCCAAAACATATTGTCATGATGCGTTTCGATTCGTATGCCGGTCAGCGGCAAAAAATCCTGTGGAATCACATTGACGCCGTACAAATCGCGCAACTTATCCGGCACATGCAAATTGATGCCGCCGTCGTAAATATTATACGGCCGCCCGACAATCAAAATGGCCTGCTGTTTTTTATCCTTCAAAAGCTGAAGGACGTCTTGTCCGGTTTGAGCAATTTTATCCCGGAATTGTTTCTGCACGGCATAGGCAAACTCAACAGCACGATCACTTTTTTTCCTGGAGACGCCGAGCGCGTGGGCGACGCCGTGCATTTCTTTTTTAACGTACTCGATGCCATCGCGAAAATGAATGACCGGCTTGAGAAGCTGATCCACCAGTTTCTGATTTTCAAGCGCATTCCGAATGACCAGCGACAGCGTCTGTCCCCACGGACAAACCCAGGATTCTTTTTCCGGCGTGTCCGTATCCGAGTTGATGATTTGCGGCAAAAAGATAAAATCAACATCTTTGGTCAGCAGATTCGTATAATGCCCATGACCAACGACAATGGGAAAACAGGGTTCGGCCACGCACAATCCACGCCCATCCGCCGCAAGTTTTTTTGTCGTATCATCCGAGACCACGACTTGAGCGCCAAGGTGTTTGAAATAGGTTCGCCAAAACGGGAAACGATCATAATAATACATCGCCTTGGGAATGCCGATGCGAATGCCCAAACCATCCGGGCCGGGGATGTCCTCATGCAGCCACTCATCATACAATGAGAACAAATCGGGAATAACCGGTTGTTGCGCGACTTTTCGTTTCTTGCGATAACGGTCCGAGCATTTGTCGCCCCAGTAGGTTTTCTCGCCGTCGATGGTGCATTCCTGAATATCACAATTATTCGAACAGGCCTTGCAGGTAAACTGTCGAATATTGAACTGAACGGTCGAGAGATCAAAACCGCGAAACCGCGTTGCGTAATGATCGCGCTGGCGTTTTTCTTTGGCCAGCAGCGCTGCGCCAATGGCGCCAATGACGCCGTTATGCGGCGGCACGACGATGGTTTTCCCCAACACCGAGGCAAACGCCGCGGCGACGGAGCGGTTATAAGCCGTGCCGCCCTGAAAATAGATGTGATCGCCAATGCGCCGCCCCAGCACGACACGATTTAGATAATTGTGCACAACAGCGTACGCCAATCCGGCGGCAATATCCTTGACGTCGCGGCCCTGCTGCACGAACGCGGTGACATCTTTTTCCATAAAGACAGTGCAGCGTTCGCCCAAACGAATGGGAAACTCGGAACGCAATGCCAGATCAGCAAAATCATCTTTGATGGAAATGCCGAGTTTGCCGGCCTGTTCTTCGAGGAACGATCCCGTGCCGGCGGCGCAGGCTTCGTTCATGGTGAAATCAACAACGATGCCGTCGTCAATGGAGATAAATTTCGAATCCTGACCGCCGATCTCAAAAATGGTGTCCACCGGCTCATCAAACAGCGTTTTGGCGATGATCGTTGCGCCGGTCTTGTGGGCGGTAATTTCATCATGCACGGCATCGGCGCCGACGAGCTCGCCAATCAATTCACGTCCGGAACCGGTTGAACCGACGCCGAGAATTTTTATCTTATCATCCCACTTGGCCAACCATCCGGCCATTTCGCGCTGCACCACCTGAATCGGCTTGCCTTCGGTACGGGTGTATATTTCATCGATGACGCGATTCTCTTCATCTATCAAAACGAGATTGGTGGAGACGGAGCCAATATCGAGGCCGAGGTAGGCGCGAATTTTTCCGTTCTGAACGTCATGCGGGTACGACACCTGGCGTTCATTTTCAAACCGAACATTGGTGGTCTCCAGCTTGCGCGAAAAAGCGGTTGAAATCTGTGTCTGTTTCGTCGTCAAGGTTTCCACCGACTTTGGCTTGAGGCTCGCGCCGTTTTTGAGCGCCGCGCAGCCAATGGCGCCGACGTGATGAAAAAACTCGGGGACAATCAGTTCATCTTTTTTTAAATCAAAGATCGACCGCATGGCGTCAACCACGCCCTGATTCGCCGCCACGCCGCCGACAAACACAACTTGCGGTTCGAGGTGTTTGCCGCGCAGCACCGTGCCTTTGTAATTGCGCACGACAGCCTCGCACAATCCCTTAAAAATAGCGCCGGGCGAATAACCGCGCTGCTGCGCATGAATCATATCCGACTTGGCAAAGACCGAACAGCGCCCGGCAATGGTCGCGCACCCTTCGGCGCCCGATACCAGGGCGCCGATCTCATCACTATTATAGTTCATGCGCACGGCCTGCTGATCGATGAACGATCCTGTACCCGCGGCGCATTCGCCGTTGCGTTCGTAATCCAGAATGCCGAGCTCGTTGGTTTCCGGATCAAACGCCACTTTGATATAACGCGATCCGTCGCCGCCGATTTCGAGAATGGTTTTCGCGCCGGGAACCAGCTCCACCACGCCGCGGGCAATCGCCTTGAATTCGTTAATATGCGGGGCCTGCAAAAGCGACGCGACCAGTTTCGCTTGTGAACCCGTAAGGCTGATCTTTACGTCGATGTCGCTTTGATTGGATTGATAAAAATTGGTCAAAAGCTGATAGGCGGCTTTTAACGGTTGGCCCTGAACTTTGTTCTCGGACACGCGGAATGTACCGTCCGGCAAAACAACAGCCAACTTGGCGCTGACCGAACCAATGTCGAGTCCGAGATGTATGTTTGTACGGCTCAAATTGTCCTTCCACAAAATAAAAATGACGGAAAAAGATAAGCATCGTGCGGCAATGATTCAAGCGGATTTGCGCCAATTCGACGTCACACCCTCGGTCAGGCGCACATAAAAATTGAAAGCCATCCCTTTCAAATAAAAACGCCCAACGATTTTCGTCAGGCGTCAGTACAAATCAATGGGATCAAAACAGGGTTTGAAACAGCTACCACTCGCAAATTTTCCAGCCGCGTTCGCGCGCTGTGGCGGCGAGTTTGCGGTCCGGGGTGACCGCCACCGGATGACCAACGGCTTCGAGCATGGGAAGATCGGTATAGGAATCCGTATAAAAATAGGCATCCTTTAGGGCCGCTAAATTATTACCAATGAAGGACAAGGTGCGGATCAGTTTTTCTTCACCAAAGCAAAAGCCATCTTTTGATGTGCCGGCAAACCGATTGTTTACAACATCGGGATTGGTACAAATCAAATCATCCAGCCGCAAAAAATCGATGATCGGCTGGCAGACAAAATTCATCGACGCGGAGAGCAGCACGAGCTGCGCGTTATTTTTACGATGAAACTCGATTTCCCGAATGGCTTCATTTCGAATCGCGTGTTTGAGCACATCGTGAAACATATGCTGCACAAAATCAAATACCGGTTGCACAGGGTGTCCCTTGAGCCATGTGATCATGCGCGGCAGAATGATATCGCCTTCAATCAAACCAAGCTTGTGGCCGAGCGCGTACATGGCGCCGGGGATCAGTTTTCTTCTTTTAATAAAACCGTGCTTGATCGCGGCCGGGCCAAGAATTTGACCGCTGCTGCTGTTCAAAATGGTGTGATCCAAATCAAAAAATGCGATGTAATCCTTTTTCACAACGAACCTCTGTTAATCCTGAAAATAATGCGAGCCGTGCGGATTGTAAATAATATTCAACGCGCCGGGCAACAAGCGAATATCAAAAACGTTGGCAAAATAGAGTTCGCCATCGAGATGATGTGGGACATTTTTTTGAAATTCCAGCGTCATATGATCCGTCTGATAGTATTTTACTTTTTTATGGCCGAGATGCTCGCCTTTCGGCACCTGGGCAAATAAAATAAAACGCTCCATCAAATTGACCGGCTCGACCATGCAGACATCCAGCAAACCGTCATTGGCGAACGCTTTTGGGGTGAGGAAATAGCCGCCGCCCAATCGGCGCCCGTTGCCAATGGTCTTCATAAAGGTGAGGGCCTGCTCGCTTTTGCCGTTCTTTTCAAATTGAAAGGTTTTCTCCTTGTATAACAGCAAATTTTTCACAATATGCCAATAATAATTGCGATTGCCGCCTACCTTGAGCAGGCCGTTTTCGTCGTAATTTTCCGAGGCGACCTGGGCATCAAAACCAAAGCCCATACCATTGAGGAAATAGTTGTCGTTGCACTGGCCGACATCCATCCTGACGGTGTTTTCCTGGAAAAAGACGTCCCAATCCGAATCGGAAAAATGTTCGGAAAAGCCGATGACCGGAGAAAAGTCATTTCCCGTGCCCGCGGAGATGAGACCAAACGTGACGTCCGGGTACGGTAAAATACCACGGGCGGTTTCGTTCGCCGTACCGTCACCGCCAACAGCGATAATGTGCGTATAACCGTCGCGCGCCGCCGAGTCCGCAAGGTCGGTGGCGTGGCCGCGACGCTCGGTGTAAAACAGCGTTGCATCGAGACCGTGCTGTTTGATTTTATCCTGAACGCGTTCGGCATATTTGCCGGCGTATCCCTGCCCGGCCACGGGATTAATGATAAAGGCCCACTTTTTTTTCATCAGTCGTCCTTTCCTCTTTCATATAAATAATTGGACAAAAAAACCGTCCTGACCCGGTCGATAATTTCCTCGTTGCCCGCAGTGGTCAGCGACATTCTTTTAATCGGAGGGCAGATAATTATCTCCACTTTGTGAAACGGTTTGATCGTAAAGCGGGTTTTCGGTTTGACGGTGAACAAGCCGTTCATGACCACGGGCAGAATGTCCAGATCACCGCCGTTCATAATGTGAATGAAACCGCGTTTAAACTCCTGCAGCTCACCGGTGAGAGTGCGCGTCCCTTCCGGAAAAAGGGCGATGCGCAGGTGTTCCGAATGCAAAATCGCCTTTTGAATGATCAGGCGCACGGTCATCGCCGGATTGCGGCCGACGGCAATATAATTCATCCGCTTGAGCATGTGATTAAAAACCGGGATGCGCGTCAAATAATCGCGGCCCAGCCAGGCGACGTTCGGAAACACGGTCATGATGGCCGGGATATCAAAAAGACTGGCGTGGTTACTCAGGATCATAAATTTCTTGTTCTTCGGAATGTTTTCTAGACCAGAAACCGAGAGACGAGTTCCAATGATGAGAAAAATTCCGTTTGCCCAGAGCTTCGCCAGCCAAAACAGCGCTGACCGCGGCGCAACGTACGAAACAAAAATGGTGAGAATTAAAAATATCGCCGTATGCGTGTACAGCAGGGCATATAGAACAACTGTTAATGGTGTCAAGATCACTCGAATCACAAAGCAGCACATCCACTGTCAATATTGGGCAGAATCTAAGTCAGAAAAGTGAAAAAAACAAGCAGGAATGCGTGAATGGATATTCTCTTAAAATAACGTGGATTATCTAATCATTTTAACGTGAATAGAAAAACTGACACAGAGGATCACGGAGAATTCACGGAGAGCCACCGAGGTTTTGCATCTCCGTGTATCTCCGTGTCTGCGCCATGATCTCCGTGTCAATTTTTAGAATACAAAACCAAGCGAATAGGCCTGCACGGTTCCGAGCATGCCGATGTCGCGATAGGCATAGTCAATTTTCAAGCCGAGTTTGGCCATACGCATGAGAATACCAAAGCCGTAGGACATGCCGTATTCGGTGCGCTGCATGAACAAACCTTTGTAGCCCGACCGAATATAAAAACTGCCGAACGACGGCATGGTGAAGGTGTACTCGCCGCCGACATTAACGGATTCGCTGTTGTTGTTCGGATGCAGCGCGTCAACTTCAAGCGTCAGGCGATGATTTGACGTGACGACCGGATGCACAGCC
>CAYSNA010000206.1:0-9462 GCA_964432185.1 uncultured Cytophagia bacterium | reverse complement strand
GGCCCGGGGAGAAAACTGACGGGTCCGAAATGTATGTCGCTTTGCATTGGCAATCACTTTATTTGTCATCATGCCGGACAGTGCTCGTGTCGTCTCAATGATGTGGCACAGTGTTTGATCTATTAGGAGTAACTAAGTTGAATCTTTATAAAAAATAGCCACTTAGAGAAATATATAAAGAGACAGAATTAAATCAGCGTGAAACATAACTCGTCAACTGTTTTTAGCTGAAACAAGTTACTACTTTAATTGGAGGTTGGACGCCATGAAGGTGAATCTCTCGAGTCCGAAATTCCTGACACTACTAATCCTGACATTCGCTTTGGCTCTGCCGACGTTTGCTGCGACTGATGATTTTGAACGCGGCAATGGTCCGCTGGGCAGCAATTGGGCGGCGAATACAAATCTCGTCGTTTTCGAAGGCCGAATGCACAACCAGGGCACGGAAGCCGGGTGGAGTAATTATCTAGCTGTTTTTAACGATGGTTCCGGCAGCGCTAACGAAGCGACCATCACATGGCCGGCCGATGGCGACGGTATTTCCGGCGCCGGGGCGCAGTTGGGCGGTATTGCTTTTGTCAACTCGTTCAGCGCCGGCAGCAACAGCGGTTATCTCATTTATTTATATTCAAATGAAATTCGTCTGTTCGAAATTGCCAACGGTTCAACCGTTGGCGATAATATTCAGCCCAATATCAAAACCACGGTCAATCCAAAGGCCGGTGATACGTTCACGGTCAAGTTTAACAAGACGACATATGCGTTTGCCGTTTATATCAATGGCAGTCAAGTCGGCTCGATTCAGGACACCGCCAAGCGCGTGAGTTTTGCCAGCAGCTATGCCGGTGTGATGCTGTACAAGTCGAGCGCGAATGAAAATGATGTTGAGGCATTTGAAGCCAAATATGTGCCGCCGTCCAATGATACGACGGCGCCGGCTCAAATAACCACTCTGGCTGCCGGTTCGCCAACATCATCAGCCATCACCTTGACATGGAAAGCTGTTGGTGATGACGGTACTTCCGGAACAGCCACGTCGTATGATATTCGTCGCTCAAAGAACGATATACTTTCTGACAGTGATTTTAACAATGCGACAAAAGTTGCCGCTCCCTCGCCAAAAGCTGCCGGCTCCAACGAGTCTTTTACAGTGTCCGGCCTGGAAGCGAGTACGAAATACTTTTTTGCCATCAAAGCGGCGGATGAGGCCGGCAACACAGGACCGCGGTCCAATACGGCATCAACCACAACGCTTGAAGGCAGCAGCGGTGGCGGCGGCGGTTCCGGTCAGGTCGTCTGGAAAACAGATGAATTCGATCGCGCGGATCTTAGTGTTGATTGGAATGCGCCGAATTATAAAATCGCCGAAGAAGAGCTGACGCTGATTAGCAAAGTAAATGGGTGGAACAATATCGCCATTTATCAATCTCCGGGTGCTTACGGCGCAGCCATGACGTTCAGCTCGACAAACTCCCAACTTTACAACGGCTCTTATATTCCGGCTGGATTGTTGATTTTGATGGATAATTCGTTCGCCGCCTCGGCAAACGGCTATTTGGTCAAACGCGTGAGCAACGCTGTTGATGTCTTTCGCGTCAGCGGCGGAGCCGTTAACAGCAGCCCGATTATCAGTAAATCCACAACCTTGACGGCGCCGCAGCCCGGCGATAAAATTGAGGCGGTGATTACGGATAATGGCAGCTCGAAATCCGTGACCGTTTACGTCCGCGGTAAACAGGACGCCAGTTTTGTCATTGATGATTCTTCGCCCATGGACAATATGCATGCCGGCGTTGCATTATATGGCGGCTCCGGCTTTTTTAACAATCTTGAATCGTTTGCCGTCGGGTTCCCCGGAGGTTCGGGTGCCCAGTTGATTTCCGTGTACGGCGGCAATAATCAAAGTGGTCCCATTGAAAGGCAGCTCCCCCAACCCATCGAAGTTTTTGTCTCCGACGAAAATGAGGAGCCGGCCATAGGGACGCTGCTCGATTTTCAACTCGTTCAGGGTAAAGCCCGTTTTGATGACCTCGAAGATTTTGAATTTCAAGGACAGGTATGGAAAGAAGTTGAAGAGGGCCGTCTGTTGCAGCCGAATTCTCGGATCGGAGATGACGCCACAGCTTCCGGCGATCAATATGTCACCTATGATTGGGTGACGGGGCAAACCCGGCGCAAAGCTGTGGCCGTACCGTTTTACGTGCCGGAAACCGGCCGTTACGATGTGTGGGTTCGCGGTCGCACCGATAATGCCACGAATTATAAATATTATTACAGTCTCGATAATTCATCGGATTCCGTCTATGTGGAAATGCCGCGAAATTATGTCAGCTCCTGGACCTGGGTTCGAGTAGACAACAATGTGCAAGTTTTTGCCGGAATGCATGATCTCAATCTGATCCCTTATCATCCCGATCTAAAATGGGATAAAATATTGGTGCAAAAAGTCGGCACCGGTGGCGATCCGAGCGGCATTGGCGGCACTGGCCCGGATTTTCCGAACATGACCGATATCGACGGCATCGGCTCAACACGCGTTACCTTTGGCACGGATGCCGATACTTCTGTCGTTGTCTATGTCTATGCGTACCGAAACGACGGCAGCAAGGTTGAAGAACCGGCCGTGTTTACGCTTGATCCGACGCCGGGTCCGGCGGTGAAAATGGAACGCGATCCATCGGTTCCGGAACCCATGCAGGCGACGCCGGGTTTTGACTCGGCGCCGATGAAAGTTATTGTGAAAGATTCGTACGGCAACCGCGTCAACGGTATCACAGTCAACTGGCGCATCACTCAGGGTGATGGTGTTCTCACGTCGCCGTCGGTGATAACCGATGCAAACGGGGTGTCGGCAAATGTCCTGACCCTCAACTTTTTCCAGGAAACAGAGTACAAAGTCCAGGCTTCGGTAGTTGGACTGCAAGGTTCGCCCGTAACATTTACGATCAAGCCGGGTGCGCCACCAAAGGAGATCGTGCGGATTCAGCCCAAGACGCGGCAGGAAGCCAATGTGAACACCATCCTCGATAGTCTGCTCATTGTTCGTATTCTTAAAGCTGACGGTACCGCGTTTGAAAATTATCCGGTCGAGTTTACGGTCACTCAGGGCAACGGCACGATCAGCACACAAGGCGGTGATGAAATGGCATCGTCGCTGGATGTTTATACGGACATCGAAGGATACGCCAAAGTCAGTTGGACCCTCGGCGGTCCGGGCCTGAATATGGTCGAAGCGCGCGCGCAAAACCTGAAGGGTAATCCCGTGGTTTTTGAAGCGTGGGCGCAAACCGGTCAACCCGCATCGCTTGTCATTATTAGCGGCGATAATCAGGATGGCTACGCCGGCTTGCCGCTGGCGAGTCCGTTCGTTGTCAAAGTGATGGACTCGGATGGTTATCCGATTTCCGAACAACAAATTGATTTTGAAATTTTGGCCGGGCAAGGCTCCTATTTTGATCAGTCCGGTATCATCAAAAAAACGGCGTATACCGGGCCGAATGGTCAGGCGCAGGTGACCTTGACGCTTGGCAGTGTGTTGAACGAAGAACATGTCGTCAAAGCCACGGCTTTCAATAGCGGATTGCCGAGCGTGCTGTTTAATGCCGTTCCGGTCGATCGCATCGCCAAATTGGTGAAATATATTTCCGGCAACGGCAGCGGCGGTATCTATCAATCCGCCCAGGTGACGACAAAACTGGCGCAACCGTTTGTCGTCAAGGCTGAGGATCCCTATGGATTCCCGGCGGCGGATCAGCCGGTTACTTTTAAAGTGATCAACGGCGGCGGAAATTTCGACGGTTCGACAGAAGTCACGCGAGTGACAGACGCCCAGGGTCAAGCGAAAGTCACCTTAACGTTAGGTACGCTTGCCGGCGACAGCATTCAGGTCGTCCACGCGATCGCCAATCGTATTGATATTCCGGGGCAGCCGCTCGACGGATCGCCGATTGTTTTTAAAGCGACCGGTCTGCCGAAACCGGCGACCAAACTGGTAAAAATTGATTCGACCGATTCTCAATACGGTGAAGTTGGTTTGCCACTCAAATCACCCATCATGGTCAAGGTGACGGATGAACATTTTAATCCGATCAAAAATCATACGGTCACATTTGCGGTGCGCAACAATGGCGGCGAGCTGGAAGACGCGGCCGGCAAAAATCCGACAAAGGTGACAAAAACCAACAACATGGGCATTGCGTCGGTGATTTGGCATATGCCGAACATGCCGGGAGTTGTTTATACGGATGTGACATCAAACAAACCCAATAATGCCGGACCGCTGGAAAACAGTCCGATGGAATTTTCCGCCCAGGCCCGACAAGGTACACCGTATCAAATGACGCGGTTGACTCCCGATTCCGTGCTCGTCGGTACGGTTTGGCAGCCGCTTGCTAACCGTCTGAAAGTCAAGATTAGCGACCGACTCGGCAACGCGCTGCAGGGTGTTCCGGTCTCCTTCACCGTAACCAAAGGTGAAGGTCTGGTGAATGGTTTGCCGCAAGTGACCATCAATACATCGGATTCCGGTTTTGCCCAGGTCACCTGGAAACTCGGCAAAAAGAGCGGCACCAAGGTTAATGTGGTACGCGCCACAGCAAGCGTGACGGTGAATCCCACTATCACGTTTGAAGCTACCGGTAAACCGGATGCAGCATTCCGGCTCGTGGCCGACTCCAGTTACACCACCTACGGAACGGTCGGCGCGTTTTTGCCCGATCCGGTGAAGGTTAAAATTGTTGACCAGTATAATAACGGCGTTCCGAAACAGATTGTTGATTTTGAAATTGTTCCGGTCGGTACGAACGTCGGCTATATCAATCAAAAAGGAATGACCACGGCCAAGGATACCACCGGCGATGACGGTTTTGTGCAAGTGCGTTGGGGACTCGGCGCTGAGGTCGGTTCGCAGAATAACAAATTGCGCGCGTCGTCCAAAGTCAACCAGGTTCATCTGGTGAATTCGCCGTATCTCTTTTCGGCGTCGGCTATGGTTGGCGGCGCTTCGAAATTGGTCAAAGTGACAAACGATTCGGATTTAACCAGCCGGATCAGCAACGTTTTGCCCGAGTATCTCAAAGTTCGAGTGACGGACAATTTCAGTAATCCCGTGGCCAATATCCCGGTCCGCTTTGCGGTACTGAGCCGCAATGAAGCCGGCGGTGGTACGCTGGATGGAAATGTCGATTCGGTCAAAGTGAAAAACAGCGATTCGGACGGTTTTGCCTGGGTTCAATTCACTCTCGGCAGAAACGCGGGTTACAAAATCAACAAAGTGGAAGCCCGCGCTGAAAATCCAACGACCAAATTGCCGTTGTCTGGTTCACCGGTTCTGTTTGAAATTACCGGCACGTCCACAAACGCGACAAAAATCGCGCTGGCTGATGGCGGCAATCAAAAAGGCTTTGTCGGCGAGTTCCTGCCGCGGTCAATTTCGGTCAAAGCCACGGACCAGTATGGCAATCCGGTCAGCAAACAACCGATCCGCTTCAAGATCGTGCCAAAAGATCCGAACCAAACCGAAGGACTTGGCTCCCTCGGCAAAGGCGCGGCAATCGATACATCGGTTAATACAAATGACCAGGGACTGGCCAATATTCAATGGCGGCTGGGACATGCTGTCGGCAAATACGCGCTCGAAGCCTCTTCATTTGGTAACGGGCATCTGCAAAATTCACCGATGATGATTTTTGCGTCTGGACGCGCGGATAAAACCAGTCCGGAACAATCAGTTGTTGTGGTCAATCCAACGCGGCTCGGTGTGTCCAGTGGCGAACAAAAAGCAACCATCACCGTGTCGTTGCGGGACCAGTTCTCAAATCCGGTCAGCGGCAAGGCGGTAAACATTATCGTTTCCGGTGACGGCAATATTATTACCCAGCCCATGGACACGACGAATGCGAACGGTAATGCGATCGGCTACCTGGCATCGAGATTGGCCGGCGTCAAATATATTTCAGCTCGCGATATGAACAGCGGTATTTCACTGCGTGACAGCGCGGCGATAATCGAGTTCACAGCGGCCGGCGCAGCGAAAATGCTCAAAGCGCCCGGCGACAATGGCGATGGGCAGGCGCATAATATCGGCACGGCGCTGGAAAAACCGATCAAAGTCCTGGTGACCGATAGCTTTGGTAATCCAAGCCCGAATATTCCGGTGACCTTTAAAGCCACCACCGGCGGCGGTTCGATCATTGACAATCAACCTGTTTATACGGATGAAAATGGTATTGCCGCAACCGGGTATCGTCTCGGTGGTCAAGCCGGCGCCAATCTGATTGAAGCGGCGTCGAACGGTTTGGACGGCTCGCCGGTGAAGTTTTCCGCCATTGCGGAAAATCCACAGCAGCTCTCCAGATTGGAAATTTTGAGCGGTAATAATCTTGCGGCACCTCCGGGAGAAGAATTGCCGGAACCGCTGCGAGTTCGCGTGCTCGATGTTCGCAACTGGCCGGTGTTTGGCAAACGCGTCAAATTTGATGTTCTCGTCAACGATGCCGTCATCACCAGCCAAAATCCGATTGCCTCGGACATGTACGGTGAGTCGCAAGTCAAAGTCAAGATTGGCACGTCAATCGGCTTGAATATCATCAAAGCGTATTTGGAAGATTTACCGAATATTTCGGCCAATTTTTACGATACGACCAAAGTGGAAGCCGGCAGCGGCGCGAGCAAAATTCAGCAATTCGCCGGTAACAATCAAACTGGTTATGTTGGTCAAACACTGCCGGTGCCGTTGACGGTCAAGGTGGTGGACGATTATAATAATCCCGTGCCGAATGTTGAAATTCGTTTTGCGGTATTCGATGACCAGACCGTTGAAGGTTCGGGTACACTCGAAGGCAATGTCAAAGCGTTGACACGCTCGAGCAATCCGCAAGGTTTGGCGCAAGCTTACTATACGCTCGGCGATAAAGCCGGATTGAATAAAATCCGCGTGTCCATCGGCAACAAGAGTGATGTTTTTACCGATTATCAGGTTTACGGCACATCCGGTACGGCGTTTAAAATGCGCAAATGGTCCGGTGATAATCAAACCGGTGAAATGGATCGTTATCTGCTCAAGCCGATCACGGTTCTCGTCACCGATGAAAAAGGCAATCCGTCCAGCGGAGGCCGCGTGAACTTTGTCGTCATTGCCGGCGGTGGTTCAATTCTCGAACCGCAGCCCATTTTGTCCGATGCCAACGGTTATGCGTCGGTTCACTGGAAACTTGGCCCGCGGCCGAACGCGTACGATAATACCGTGCAGTGTATTGCCGAATTGCCGGGCGGCACCTTTATCGAAACATTTAACGCCACCGGTGATCCGTCCTACTGGCCCAAACTGCAGATTCCGGGCGAAATGTGGGTGAAAGAAAATGATATCGTCACCTTTAACGTTTCGGCAACCGGTAGTGACAATCCGCCGATTCTCTGCTCGGCGCAAAAAGTGCCGGACAGTACAGCGGTGTTCATCAACAACGGCAACGGCACCTGGACCTTTAGCTGGCGACCCGGCCATGGTGTTGTGCAATCGCCGGCCACGACCAACAAGGTGTACGCGGTCTTCCGTGCCACGGATACCAAAGGCGGCATGGATGTCGATTCCGTAAAAATAATTGTGCAGAATCAGAATCGGAATCCGCAAATCACGCGCTTTTGGCCGCAAACCGGTTACGTTTATATTGAACCCGGCAGCGTGTCGTCGATCGACTTTGGTGTTGATACGTTCGATGCCGATAACGACGTGCTGACCGTGAGCTGGTTCGTGGATAATCAGCCGGCGGGTTACGGCAAAACCTGGACGATGGATCTCAATCGTTACCCGGCGCTGAAACATTATAACGTCAATGTCCGCGTGATCGATACGGCCGGCGACGGCGCCTATAATTACTGGGGCGTCAAAGTGCCGGTCAAGCTCACCAGCTTTACCGCCGATGTTGAACCGTACAAAGGCATTTCAGTCGAGTGGGAAACGGGCGCCGAATACGGCAACGCCGGCTTTAACGTGCTGCGCAGTTTGAAAAAGGACGGCACCTACGAAAAGGTCAATGATAAACTCATCCCGTCCAATCAGGACGGACTGTACGAGTTCATCGATGCGCAGGTGGCGGCCGGACGCACGCATTATTACAAGCTGGAAAACGTCAATATTGACGGCTCCACCTCTGTTCATGGCCCGATTGAAGCGGAAGCGCCGCTGCCGACGGATTTCCGTCTGGCGGAGAATTTCCCCAATCCGTTCAATCCGACCACGACGATCCGGTTTGACTTGCCCAAAGTGGCGCAGGTGAAACTCGAGGTCTACAACGTCCTCGGTCAAAAAGTCAAAACCATGATAAATCAGGAAATGGAACCGGGCTATCACGAAATGATGTGGGATAGTAACAACGATCAGGGCATGCGCGTCAGCTCGGGCGTGTACTACTATCGCCTCACCGCCGGTGATTTCCACGATGTGAAAAAGATGGCGCTGGTCAAATAAAATACTCTAATGTGCGACGCACTTTTAAAGTGCGTCGCACATGAATTCTAAACATAAAAAAGCCTCGCAAGCGAATATTCTTGCGAGGCTTTTTTTTGAAAATCCGAGATCAACGATCGTTTTTCTGCAACCGTAGATCAATGGGATTCAGATTTACTTATTGCTCCAGATATCGATCATAAATCTCGTTCAACAAGCGGTCTTTGGTTTTCAGCATTTCCTCTTTTGATTCACAGACGATCGTGCCGGCCGCGGCTCCCGGATGACCGCTTCCCAGATTGAACGTGCGCATAATATCGCCGATGTCTTTTTTGTGCTCGATTTTGTTCATATTCAAACTGAGTGACATGGAAAACGTCAAATTGTTCGTTTTGACTTTATCTTCAAAAACATTACTGACCAAAAGCACCGCTTCGCATTCCGGGTGAACCAGATAGGCCAATTGCTTGAAAATCATCGGGCGTCGATTGTGATGCGTCAAATCGATGATGATGATTTTGTGATCTTTATCGCGCGGCAAAAAGGAAATTTCATGTTTAATCTGTTCGATCATACGTTCCTCTTCTTCGCGATAGGCGCGGTAGCGTTTGCGCACGCTGGTCATCTTGGAAATTTCTTTTATGGAGCGCGTTTTGAAATGCCGCACCAGATTGCGCAAATACTCCCATTTCATCTCGGCGCTCGCCTCTTTCGCCTTGATGGTCGCATCAATAATTTTTCCGGGCGTTTCCTGCCGCCAGTCATCAATATCTTTATATTTAAAGGCATCAATGATATCGGCTTCAGCGACGGTGTCGGCAAGAAAGTCCGGCATCTTTTTGTCCTGTGACAGATAATAATCGTACACCACGCGCGCGCACGAATCCTCGATGGCAAAACGTCCGGGAATATCGTCCGGTTTGATGTTACGGTATTCCAGCTCCTCCAGGTTGCCTTCATGATGATCGAACCACAAGCCGCAGCCGCGCACGAACGGGATGTTCGCCAGCACGTCGTTC
>CAYSNA010000205.1:0-9500 GCA_964432185.1 uncultured Cytophagia bacterium | reverse complement strand
CGATTGCTCGTGTACGCCAACGAGTTTGATATTGAAGGCTTGATCGCTTCGGCATCCGGCACGCCGGGAGAGCTTGATGAAGCCGTTACCCGTGCGGATTTGATCGAAGAGCGAGTACGGGCGTATGGGCTCGTGTTGCCGAATCTGCTCAAACACGATGCCGATTACCCCGGTTTGGATTATCTTCTTCAGCGTATCAAAAGCGGCAACAAATTTCGCGGCATGGACTATATCGGCGCCAACCACGACACGGACGGTTCAAATCACATTATCGCTGTAGTTGATAAAGCGGATAAACGGCCGGTGAATATTGCTATTTGGGGCGGCCAAACGGATCTCGCGCAGGCGCTCTGGCGGGTACGACATGATCGCACGCCGGAACAGCTTGCGGCTTTTGTCGGCAAAATTCGCGTGTATGATATTGCGGATCAGGACGGCCTGTTCGACTGGATTCGCAGC
The DNA here is from genome assembly GCA_964432185.1 of uncultured Cytophagia bacterium. GTDB lineage: Bacteria > Zhuqueibacterota > Zhuqueibacteria > Residuimicrobiales > Krinioviventaceae > Kriniovivens. Next base: position 9,041 of record CAYSNA010000205.1, on the reverse strand, counting down.
AATTTCCCTGATGTATGGTATATCCTCAACAAAGCCCCGGAGGGCGTCGATAAACGCGAAGCGGTGTTCCGCGGCGGCGATGAGAGCCTGACGTCGCGCGACTGGCTGCGAGCCCATATTACCCGAAACCATGGTCCGCTGGGCGAAGCGTACCCCGATTCTGGTCTGTGGACCGATCCCAATCCTTATGGCGCACTGAAGGAAGGCGATACGCCGTCCTGGTTTTATTTTCTGCCAACCGGTTTGTCCGAAACGACGCGGCCAGACTTTGGCGGCTGGGGTGGACGCTTTCATGCGGTTGAGAAGGCACTCTTCAACGATGCAAATGACGAACTGAACGGCGTAAAATCGGCGCGCGTCTCTGTGTGGCGCTGGCGGACTGATTTTCAACATGATTTTGCCGCGCGTTTGGATTGGTGCGTCAAGGATGTGGCCGACGCCAATCATTGTCCCGTCGCCAATGTAAACGGTGACAACAGCACCGATGTTCTCGTTATCAAAAGCACGCCCAGCCAAACAGTCGAGTTGGATGCATCCGCTTCCTCCGATCCTGATGGCGACGCCTTGTCCTATACGTGGTGGATTTATAAAGATATCTCTTCCTATCCCGGCCAGGTGGTCATCAATAATGCCACAGCCAAAAAGGCGAGCATCGATATTCCGGTCGATTTTTCCAATCATGTTGTTCACATCATTTGTCAGGTGACGGACGACGGTGATCCGGCGCTGACATCTTATCGGCGAATTGTGCTGGTTGGCGACAAGTACGATTATTACATTAAAAAAACGCTCAATGACATCAACATTGACGGTGTGCCCGAGGAAGAGTGGAGCAATGCGCGCGACAGCAAAATTGTCAAACCGGCCGGTATCGAAGCGCCGCTGACGGATTTGAGCGGCACATGGAAAGCCTTGTGGGATGATGATAATCTTTACATTTATGTGGATATTATCGATGGCGCGCCGACGCTGCGCAAATCCGCCGGACTTGAACACGATGCCATTCATCTTTATATTAATTCGGATCGAGATGTGCTCAATCCGAAAACTAAATTTCATTATGAGGTGTCCAAACTCAGCAGTATCATTTTTGAGCGCGAAAATGACGCCTTGACGGGTGTCGAGTTCAAAACCTCTATTTATGAAGCCGGCTTTGCGCTCGAATTGAAAATTCCCTGGACGACGCTGAAGAAAGATGTCGCGAACGACAAATTTGATATAGAGATCCGCGCGCTGGATTATCCCGATCGAAATGCCGCGCTGCCGGAAGCGGCGATTGCCTGGGCGTTTGCCGGCGCGCAAAATCCTTTTGAAACCGGCAATCTCGGCACCGCTTTTCTCGGCGGACTGGAGCCGACGGAAAACTCGGCACCGCATGCCACAATTGTGTCGCCAAAAAACGGCGACACTTTTTTGTACGGTCAACCCATCGATATCAAGGTTGATCCCTTTGATGCGGATGGCATCATCACCTATGTTGATTTTTATGCCGAATGGGGCTATCTCGGCCGGGATCGAAATGATCTCGATGGCTGGAAGCTCACCTGGGTTGATGCGCCGGTGGGCAACCACGATCTTTATGTGCAGGCTTTTGATGACAGCGGGGCGGAGGTACAATCGGACATTTCCCGCATCGTCGTTTTTGATACGAATGCCGAAACCGTGCTCATGGTCACGGGCGAAAAATTGACGCCGACCGAGATCGCCATCAAACAACGCTTCGAACAACACCACGGCTATCGGGTCGTGTGTTTGGATGACGACAGTGTCTCAACCGAGGCTGCTGACGGTTGCGTATTGATCTATCTCGCCGAATCCATTGGCCGCAATACCATGTCCGATGTATTCACTCAGTCGATTTGCCCGATCATTTGCGCCGATCCATATCTATTAGCTGATTTAAAAATGACCGGCTCCAGAGTGAATACGGATTTTGGCATCACGCGATCCGGGATCGACAGCCTGTCCATCCTCTGGCCCGATCATGAACTGGCTGCGGGCTTGACCGGAACGTTTCCGGTTTTTTTTCAGCCAACCCAAATGGTCTGGGGCAAACCCACGGATGCGGCGCAAATAATCGCGGGTGTGCCGAATAACCCAGATCAGTCTCTCCTTTTTGCTTACGAACGTCGTGATCCCATGGTTGATCTGTCGGCGCCGTCAACACGCGTCGGATTTTTTCTCACCAGCGACAGCGACACACCGATGAACGATAACGGTTGGGCGCTGTTTGACGCGGCCGTCACATGGGCGATCGAAAAGCATATTACGCACGTGGATGACGGCGCAAGTCCCATCGAGCATCTGCTAATTTCCAATTATCCCAATCCCTTTAATCCGGCGACGATTTTTACGGTCGATCTGCCGAACACGAGCCAAACCACCATTACGATTTTCGACCTTCGCGGACGCCAGGTCAAGACGCTGACGCAGCGCCTGCTCACCGCCGGAAGACACGACTTTGTGTGGGATGCCACGAACCAGATTGGCGAAAAAGTATCGAGCGGCGTTTACCTTGTGCGCTTTCAAATTGGCAATGACACCCGCTTTAAAAAAATTACCTTTTTAAAATAAATTTGTTGTATATTTGACCTCGCGGACGTGTGCAGAAAACCCCTTGTTTTCTTCTTTATATACCGCTAGAAAATTCCTAGTTGTCATCGATATGTGCGGAACTATCAGACGCCAGAGCCAGTTAAGGTAAGGCGTCTGTTTTAATGGCTTTTAGCCGATTTATGGTGAGTGCAACAAAATCATAGGTGAACGTGTGAAATTATTTTTAACTCTCTTTGTGATTGTGCTGTTGGCAGGGATAACGGGTCCACTCCTGGCTCAAAATGTGGATCATTGGGAAACCGTCGTCTTTGCCGGAGATACGTGGAACTATTTTATTGGGTCGTCCGAACCGCCGGCCGGCTGGCGCGCCCTCAGTTTTAATGACGTCGCCTGGGCATCCGGTCAGGGTGGATTTGGTTACGGCGATAATGACGATCAAACGCTTGTTCCGGAAGGCACCATTTCCATCTATCTGCGCATCAAATTTAATATAACGGATGCGGCCGTGTTGGGCGCGGCCTTGTTCCACATCGATTATGACGATGGCTTTGTGGCCTTTTTGAACGATACGGAAATCGGTCGTTCTGACGGACTCACTGATCCGTATCCCAGTCATTCTACAACCAGTACAACACAACATGATGCCCAAATGGTAGATGGCGGCCAACCGTCAGCCTATACGGTTCCGGTCAAGCTGCTCCAGCAGGGGCAAAATGTTTTGGCGATCCAGGTGCATAATGCCAGCGCCACGTCTTCAGACATGTCAGCCATTCCGTTTCTTTCAGTAGGTTTGACCACGTCGGCCACGCATTATCGTCCAACGCCGGCCTGGTTTAGTGAGCCGTTTGTTTTTCAGTCTTCAAATTTGCCCATTGTTGTATTGGAGACCGGCGGTCGCGAGATAAGGGACGAACCCAAGATCAATGTGAGAATGGGCATCATTTTTAATGAAAACGGGCGCAATACTCTCGGTGATCCGTTCAACGAGTTTGACGGCTATTGCGGTATTGAGCGCCGCGGCAATGCGTCGCAAAGTTATGGGGTCGTGCAGGACAAATGGTCCTATTCGCTGGAAACGCGAAATGAGGATGGCTCGAATAACAATGTCAAATTACTCGGCATGCCCAAAGACAACGACTGGATTTTGTCCGCCGATTTTATCGACAAAACCCTGCTGCGTAATCCGCTGGCGTATGAGATGGCGCGTTCACTCGGCCGTTGGGCGCCGCGGACTCGTCATGTCGAGCTGGTGTTGAATGGCGAGTATCAGGGTGTTTATCTGCTTATGGAAAAAATAAAACCGGATAACAATCGTGTGGATATCGCCAAAATGGACAGCTCTGATATTGACGGTGAAAATGTCACTGGCGGCTACATTTGGGATGTTCAGCAGGCGGACGGCACGGACATTGATTTTGGCGAACGCCGCGTCCTCAAATATCCCAAGCCGGATCAGGTGATGCCGCAGCAGCTCGCTTATATTCGCAACCTTGATGATGAATTTCGCGCGGTAATGCGACGCTCCTATTATGATGATCCGGTTCGTGGTTATCACAGCTATATTGATGTTCCAAGTTTTATCGACGAAGCCATCATTCAGGAAATAACTAAAAATTCGGATGCTTACGGCTGGAGCGGTTTTTTTCACAAGGACCGCAACGGTTTGATCAATGCGGGCCCTGTTTGGGATTTTGATCAATCCATGGGCAATTCGACCCATAAAGACGGCTGGGTATTCAATAAATGGGTGATCGGCGAACCGGACGGTTCACACCCCGATTTTTGGTACAAGCTGTGGAATACACCAAATTTTAAGCGCCGCTTGTCCAATGCCTGGTTTGAATACCGCCAGAATCAATTGAGCAATGAGAGAATTGATGCGATTGTCGATTCTATCGCGACTCATATCAACGAAGCGCAGGAGCGCAATTTTAAACGTTGGCCGATCCTCGGTGTGGAAATTTGGCGCAGCACACCCGGATGGGGAGAACGCGATACCTATCAAAAAGAGGTCGATTATCTCAAGGAATTTGTCCGCGATCACGCCGAGTGGATGGATGACGAACTGAAAACGTTTTCCTCGGTAGGGGAGCAGACGGAGGCGGCTGTCAATACCGCGCTTAAAATAAAAATCTCGCCCAATCCGGTGTATGATGGCGCCAGCTTTGATTATTCACTGGATCGGCAGGGATATGTGACCATTCGAATTTACAACATCCTCGGACAGGAAGTGCGCACCCTGGTCAACTCGACGCAGTTTTCCGGTCAACATGCCTTTCGCTGGGATGGCCGGGATTTGTCCGGACGCGCCGTCGCCAATGGCCTCTACTTTTATGATCTGCGTGTGGATGGTGTGCAAGTGCTTCAATCCAAATTCGTAAAGTTTTAGAAAGATCATTCAAAATTTTATTGTTATTCTTATCCGTTCAACAGTGGGCGTCAGCAGTGTGTGGCAATGCTGACGCCGTTTATTTTTTGAGGATGAACCATGATATTTAACAATAAAATTTTGCTTATTTCCATCCTGCTTTTTACTTCACTTCATGCAACGACCATTGTGTTGATCCGAAACGAGAACGGTATTTTTATCGGTGCGGACAGCCGCATTGTAAACGAACACGGCCAAAATCTCGGCGCCGAATGCAAGGTGATGAAAATCAATGATTACTATTTTACCCACGCCGGCTTGGGTATCGACTCGACTTTTGGATTTAATATCAAGGACATCGCCAGAAAAGTCTTTTCGACCCATCAATCGTATGACGAGCAAATTGACGAGTTTATCAGCGAGGTTGAAATCGAATGTTCGGCCTATTTGCATCGGATCAAATCCAAACGTCAACACCTCTATTCGCGGCTGATCAACGGACACGTTAATATCGAAACGGCTATCGCGGGTGTCAATGAATCCGGTACTCCCTTTTTTGATATAATTAAATTTACCGCGGCCGGCTCTGAAAACGAGATCAAAATTTCCATGCCTGTTCGCTATAGCTGCCCGGGGGATTGTCAGGGCGGACAGGCAGTCGTGATGCTGGGACAAATGTCGCATGCGGAAGGCGCGGTTGAACGCCGGGCGTTCGGCATGATGCGACGGCCAGTGCAAGCCATCAATTTTCTGATCAACAAAGAAATTGAAAACAATGATCGTGTGGGACCGCCCATTACGATCCTGCACATTTCGCCACATGAAAACAGCTGGATACAAAACGGCGATGCGTGCGACGAGGCGCAGCAACGCTGACAGGTCCGTGTTTCACTTAGTGGTTTACAAGATTTTCTGCCATATGCATCAGCCGGCTGATCGTATTGAAATTACGTCCCGTCACCGGAACACCCAAACATTTTTCAACATTCGCGGCCAATTGTGAGCGGCCGATTCCATCCGGAGCATACAGATAAAATAAATTGTCAAAAAGCTTGAATTCTTCGGTCTCTGTCTTGAGCGCGGCAAGTTTTTCCATATCCGGATCTGTCGGTGATGCACCGGCAAAATAAAAGTGAAGCGACGAGCCGGTCTCGGGAAAAGGATTATTGTCGACAGCACGACGTAGATCATCCGCCGTCAACAAGAGCACATATGGCTTGAATCCGAATTGCGCAAAAATGCGCTCCGAAATACGATCGGCCAGGCCCTCCGTTGCCGTTTCCATCGTTTGAAAAACAACATTGCCGCTCTGAATATATGTTTGAATTTTTTCACATGCCAACGTCTGAAGAAGATGAACCAGCTCCTTCATCGGCAGGATGTTTTTTCCACCAACATTGATGCCTCGAAACAGGACAATACAGGTCTGCATGAGAATTCGTCCCTAACGTGTTAAAGTTGATTCGCGTGAAAATTGATGTCAATTATATCTGTCGGAATACGTGAACAGTATAGCCGAATCATATATTGCACCTGCAGCGAAAATTGTCTTTTAAATGAGGGAGATGATTCGGAACAAGAGGACAGCGAAACAGAAACGTTTTCGTGGTGGGAGGGTGATTCTATAAAAAAACGGGGATGTGTACGAAACACATCCCCGAAAAACAGCCGTTAGACCGGATATTATTCTCGGCGGAATAATCTAATCCATGACACAGCGGATCGAGAAACCGCGGCCTTTAAAACCATAGCTGCGCAATATATTAGAAACTCGATAGCTCAGTGACCGGCTCCAGGCGCGGACATCGCCGTATTCCGACGCCGTCCAAAAACTGGCGCCATAACCGACCGAGTTAAACGCGCCGGTATAAATGCGCCAGCCCGCAGGTACGGCGGAAAAACAGCTCTCATTGGTCGCGCCGATGTTATTCTCCGTCCATAATCCGGTACCCAGTTCCTGAGAGCCGATGGATTTTAGTTTATTGCCTTCCTCACTCCCGCGGTAGCCCCACTCATCCAGCATCATCGGCAACATGCCCAGGGTCAATTCGAGTTGTTTCCATTCGTCATCTGTCGGCACATGCCAGCCGGCCGGGGCGAGGCCGCGAGGATCATCCGCAGCAAACCAGTTGTACAACAGCCCGTAGGTATCGATATAATCATGATCGTTCATATAAGCGCACAGCGCGCCGGTTTCGAGCGCATCCCATTCGGACCCGCTGGTCACCTCCGGTATCGGATCGCCGTTGCGGTAGCGCGTCACTTTGAGATTTTCCGCCATCCACCATTGATCACCGATTTTAACGGTGATATAGACGTTTCCATCAATATCCGTGACTGTTCCAAGTTCAAGGTTATTTTCCCACTCCATTTCGACCGTCGTGACTTGTTCGGATACAATCTCAACGTTGTTTAACAGAGACTTGCTGGTAATACAACCGTAGATGTTCCGGCCGTACAGCTCAATGCTGTAATCCTTGCCTTCCTTCAAATCATCTATTTCAATCTGAAAAGGCGTTTCGATGATTTCATAAATTTTATTCTGGATTCTTTTGTCGCCTTTGAACAGGATACATCGAACACTGACGAGGGAATTGTTGATGTCATCATCGTTGGACATAGTATCGAATTTGATGATGAGGCCGCCTTTTGCCTTTTCCGGTTCAAACATGCCGCAGTTCAAAAACACCGTCAAACCGATACACAGGAAAAGTATATTGCGCCAAGATTTCATTGTTTTCTCCTAAGTCGATGGAACGTGTTGTCGTGTAAAGTGTTGAACGTTCCGTTTGGTTCATAAATATAAGGTACGTCAATATAGTAATCTTATTGCAAATAGAAAATAATCAAGTGAAGCACGACCTGGAAAATGAGCTTTTGCAGCGGAAATTGACATTTTTTTACATCCTTTGTGGTGCCTTCATCTGTCCGTGCTCAAATGGAGCTGCCTGTATTGCTTTTCCTGTTGCGGCTGTTCCCAAATTGGCGATATTGGCTTCGAGGATGGCATAGGAACGGCAATCACGTCCGGCACGGCAAAATTCTATCACTGATCAGGCGGAACATCCACACACGAGGTCGAACCATGCGTTTACTGCTTTTTCTATTCGTATTACTTTTATAATAACGGCTTGCCAGCCGAAAAAGTTCTCAACCGGCGGTTCACGCTTCTGTTAACGCGTAAAAATTTCCTCGTGGACGATTATGCCATTGACATCGCAATGGATGAATTTGATCGTGGGCGCGTTATCCCGATACACCTGCACCACAATAAAGCCGCCGTTCACTCGTAGAAATTTATGTTCCGGACGCACGTCGTCGGGCGGCCACCCCTGGGCGTGCGAATCGCTCGACGGGCCTTGACTGAATTCCACAACGCCGGTGTCGTCATCCACGGACACATATTGCCAGTGGCGATCCCCATTGATAACGAACACCTCCTGTTCCGCGAGAAAATGGCGCAGCCAGTCGCCTTCCGTGTTGAACGCGTTGTTGGCATGGTTGTCATTCTTGCCTGTTGCCCGATCCGGCCCGACGACCGGCGTAGGCGACAAGAGAATTTTAAATGTCGCATCCGATGCCTTGACGGTATTCACAAACCAGGCTTTTTGCTCTGTGCCCCAAATTGATTTGTCGGGGCCGTCGTCGATCCAGTTATCGCTGCGAAATTCTCTGCCCTCCACCAGCCAAATTTGCACATCCTGTCCCCAACGATATGTTCGGTACGGTTTTCCCATCAGGGGGACTTGCTCGTACCAGATCGCCAGCCCATCGTCAAAACATATTTCTCCGAATGGCGCGATGCCGGACGAGGCGTCATCCCTCAACATATCGTGATCATCTTTTTGCAAATAGATCGGCGTCCTGGCATAAAAATCGACCAACGATGGCCAGGCATTCATCGCATGCCATTTATGCCGCGCCAACTCAACCGTGTAGGCCATTGGGCCGGGTTTGTCATAATAGACAAAATCCCCGGTTTGACAATGAAACCGGGGTGAAAAGTCGAGCATCGCGTCATAGATTTTAAATCCACGCAGGGAATCGTCATAATCCCAAAAATATTGGCACGACGTCGAGGTAAAAGTAACGGGAACGATCTGGTCGGCTTTGGGAG
>CAYSNA010000204.1:0-9522 GCA_964432185.1 uncultured Cytophagia bacterium | reverse complement strand
CCAAAGGTAATGCCGCCGCCGACATGAAAAGCCCAAATGAGGGATTGTGCGGTGGCGCGCCATTGTTGCGGCACCAGATTGTGAACGATTTCCACAACAACGACCCAAAAGAGCGAAAAGGTCAGGCCCTGCGCCAAACCCAACAAAACGGCCAGGACCGGGTTTGAGATAAAACCGTAGAGCATCAAGCGGAACGCACCCATGGCGATGGCGAAAAGCAAAACGTTGGGCGCGCCAAATCGTTTGACAAAAGAGCCGGCGAGAAAAAACATGGGGACTTCGCTTGCCGCCATCAATGAAAATCCAAGACCGATGAGCTGGTTGCTGGCGCCAATATCCCGATAATACAAATTGATAAAAATGTAGAGCGGCGCAAAACCGATCCCCAACAAACTGAGGAGAAGGAGAAAAATCATAATGCGTTTGTTAGCGAAAATATCTTTCAACTCGGGCACGCTGAACGACACGCGCACGCGCTGAAAATTTGCCGGTTTCTTGTACAGCCACAACACCAGCCATGTGACGCCGTAAAATACCGGAGCGATACGAAAAACATCGGACGAGTCGTGCGTCAACAAATAGCGTCCCATGAGCACGGAGCCAATGGCCCAACTGACCGATCCCCACACCCGCAATGTACCAAACGAGACGCGCTGAGAATACTTCACATAGGTGATGGCCATGCTGTCCGTTAACATGCCGATGGGATGCTGGGTAAACGCAAAACATATCATATAAAAAATAAGCAGATAATACGAAGGAACCAGGCGTAAAAACCAGACCATAACCAGAGCGCCGGCGATGGCAATATGCAAAGCAAGCCGGTTGCCAAAGCGATCCGCCAGCACACCCCAGATGGGCACAACAAAAAAGAGCATGGATTGAAAAACGCCAGTAATGGTGCCGATCTGTGCGCCGGTATACCCGCTGTCGAGAAGATAAATATTAAAAAACGGCAGCCATAACGACAGCGAAAAATAATAAAGAAAATAGGTATTCGCGATAATCACAGGCGGGAGAAGTGATGCTGCGCGAGTTTGGTGCACTTTATTTTCATCGCCCGAAACGGAACGTGACTCTGCCTCCACTTTGTCCTCATTTACATGATTGAAATAGCAACACCGTGTGTTGCGCATAGGATATTCATTTTTGTGATATGATGAAATGTACAAAAGAATGTTGTATTCTCATCGTGTTAAATTGTAAAATTGCCGCGATAAAAATCTTGCCGCTTTGCCGCAGCTTTTGTATCTTGAATCAACCCGGAAGTACCTCACACATGTCCATGTGAAATCGGCGCACTTGAGTAATGTAAAATCTAATCACGACAAACTGATTTGTTTATCAGTATAACTATGCCAGATCAAAAGAAAAAACCGCACATTGATTACCCCTGCTATTGGGATTATAAGGTGATTGGTGAAGACGCGTTGCTCATCCCGCAAAACATTGAAATCATTTTGGAAAATTTTGATTTTTCGCATAGCAAATCGAACAAAAGCGCGAGCGGGAAATATACGTCGTTTTCAATATCCGTGTTTGTGGCCAGCCAGATGGAACGGGATCATATTTTCAGCATGTTGCAGAAAATCCCGACGGTCAAAATGGTTCTATAGTGAATTGAAGACACAGATGATGTGCAATTCCATTGCTACTCTTATGAAAGGATCGTTACAGTGAAAACACTAGCATTTTTTTCAACGTTGTGCTGTTTTTTGATGGTGCTCATCAGCTCCCAGTCGTTCGCCCAGTCCGGCAAAGTTTTTGACAACCTCTCGATGGACAGTAAAATTTTAAATATGGAACGCAAGTATGCGCTCTATCTGCCGCCGGATTACGAGTCATCCGAGCGCTCCTACCCCGTGCTCTACCTGCTGCACGGCGGCGGTGATGACCAGACCGGTTGGGTGCAGTTTGGCGAGGTGCTGCACATTGCGGACAAGGCGATTGAACAAGGTCTCGCCACACCGATGATCATCGTGATGCCGGATGCCGATACCGGACGGCGCGGCTATTCGAACACGATTAAAAATGACTGGCGTTACGAAGATTTTTTCATCGAAGAATTAATGCCGTATGTGGAAAAGCAATATCGCATTAAAGGCGAAAAGCGTTACCGGGCTGTGGCCGGATTGTCCATGGGCGGCAACGGAACGTTCATTTATGCGCTGCATCATCCACATCTCTTTTCATCGGCGTGCCCGTTGAGTGCGGGAACGGGTCCATTGACTGAGGAGGATGTGGTCAATCGGTTGCGGCGTTACGGCGCGGAAGAAAGCGAGGTGACCGAACAGGAGATCAAAGCCTATTATGAACGCGAAAGTGTTGTTCATCTCGTCAAAACCATGCCGGCCGATTCTCTCAAAGCGGTGCGCTGGTATATGGATTGTGGCGATGATGACTTTTTATACAAAGGCAATGCTCTGGTTCACATTGAAATGCGCGACCGGGACATACCGCATGAATTTCGCATTCGCGATGGCGCGCACAACTGGACCTATTGGCGGGAATCGTTGCCGAATGTACTGAAATTTGTATCGGATGCGTTTCATCAGCATTAAAACCGGTTTTTAAAATCGAGAGTTGACTCATGTTTTTATCGTAATTGGGCTCTTGGGGAAATTAATGTTTAAGGGAGTCGTTCATGTATACGATTAGCATCCTGAATGATGAAATCGTAAAAGCGAGTACGGTCGGCGATCTGAAAGCAACCGAGATGAATGTTGCGCGGCGCAAGATCGCCAACCTTTGCAAGGAACATCAAATAAACAAAGTGCTTGTTGACGACCGCGAGGTGACGTCGTGCCCATCATTTGAAGATCTTTATCAATTTGGCGTAACTTTTTTTGATAATGGGCTGCCTTTTTATATCAAAATTGCGCATGTGGTGAATGGCGCCATTTTATCGGAAAACGAGTTTCTCGAAACCGTTGCGGTGAACCGCGGCGCCAATGTAAAAACATTTCAAAATATGGAAGAAGCCATCGAGTGGTTGAACAACTAAGGGTGTGGTGTCGCACTGAGAACGAGAGCCTGGCGCCCGGCTTTGCGACGCAGCCAGTTGACTGATTTCAAAACCGCCGGTCGCGTCACCAGCCAGCGTTCAAAGGTAAATTTACCGGGAAAGTCGATTAACGTTAATCCGATAAGAATAGTTAAAATACCCTGCCCCGGCAAGACCAGCATCAGAATCCCGGCACAAACCAAAAGTATACCGAACAGATTTTTTCCGACAAGCAACAAGATGCGCAAAATCGGATTCACTGTCAGCCACGGCTGACGGCGCCGGCCGGGATGCGCAAAATAGGTGGCCGGTAATCGTACGACGAGAACCGGCACCAGAATCAAAGTGCCCACAAAGGTGATAACCGAAGTGATGCCAAGAATAATGAGGGTGATATTATTATTTTGGATCCAATTCAACAGCGTGTTTAGAAATTGTGGTAAGGAGTCAGTCATTCAACGATTTAGGTTCGAGTTCGCGTATTCATCATGACTTTAGCTCAACGCCCGGCCAGCCGTTCGATCGACTTTACTAACGCCTGCGTGCCTTCCTGCCCTTCGCCGTTGGCTTGATTGCCGATGAAAAGCTGATGCACCAGTCCGAGCGCCGGCGTGGCCACCTGCACCGACCGCGCGGCCTCCAGCGCCAGACGCAAATCTTTTTGCTGCAGATCGATCATAAAACCCGGGGCAAAATCGCGGTCGGCCATCTTTGGTCCAAGATTGAAAAGCTGCCACGATCCGGCCGCGCCATTTTTTGTCGCCTCCACCATAATTTTCGGATCAACGCCGGACGCCGCCGCAAAGGTAACGGCTTCGCACACCGCCATATTGGTGACAGAAACGAGGATCTGATTGCAAAGTTTCACCGTTTGTCCCATGCCGTTTTCGCCCACATGCGTGATGCTTTTGCCCAAAACTTGAAAGACCGGCATACAACGATCCATAACTCCTTTTTTGCCGCCCACCATAATGGCCAGCGTGCCATTGATGGCGCCCACATCACCGCCGCTGACCGGCGCGTCCAGCATATCGACATTTTTCTCAGTCAAAGATTTGGCAATGTCGCGCGTCACGGCCGGCGAAATGGTACTCATATCGATCACCACGCTGCCGGGTTTGACGCCGTGAATGACGCCGTTTTTGCCAAGAATAACCTGCTGCACATCCGGCGAATCGGAGACGATGGTGATAATAATGTCCGATTGTTCGGCCACTTCTTGCGGCGATAGTGCAGCCGTTGCACCGGCAGCTAGGACCGCCTCAATTTTTGACATCGTGCGATTCCAGGCTGTCACCTCAAATCCGGCTTTTAATAAATTAAGACACATGGGTGTTCCCATAATGCCGAGTCCGACAAATCCGATTCGTTCCATAAACATCTCCATCATTTTTCGGTCTGATAAAAAATCAATCTAATGTACGAAAAATCCCCTGCAAATCCGTTTTAAAATAAATCGACAAGCGCAAAGTAGGTGGTTATAATTGAAAACAGAATGACCGCCGCAAGGCCAAAGTTCATTTTAGCGCCGGCTTTATGTTTTTGCATGAGCGACCTTTTATTAATCAGAATAAAAATCGGGATGGCCACAGCCGGCAGAATACACGCCTGAAACGCTTGCGAAAAAATCATCATGGCGGGAGGACGCTGTTCGAGAATCTGCAGCCCAAAACAAAACAGAATGCCGATAAAGCCAAGAAGGCGATACATCGGTGAGCGGATGTCGCGCGGTCGACCGGTGTAATCCGAAATGAGCCACGGCGCGATGAGAATGATCGGAAAAATGGTTGACACGCCGGCCGCAGCGATACCGAGAATCAAAATGAACGCCGCGATTTTGCCGCCAAGCGGTTCAAAGAGTTGAATCATCTCAACCGTATTGTCGAGTTTGAGTCCCATAACGTGCAACGTGCCCGCGGACACGGCCATGATGATGCCGCTGAGGAGGAGCATCATGGTTGCCGACACAAAGGCATCTTTTTTCTCAGTGCTTAGATTGTTTATCGTCCAGCCTTTTTCGGCAACGACCGTGCTGCGAATGATAAAAACCGCCGCCGAACAGGTCGTACCGGCCATGGCCGCAACCAGCGCAAACGCGCCCGGTTCCTTGGGGACGCTCGGAACCAGTCCTAAAATTATGGCTGAAAAACTGGGCTTGACCAGAAAGAACACCACAACAAAACAGACGCCCATCAGAAAAACAAAGAGGGTGAGAATTTTTTCAAAGACCTGATAGCGCCCGTACCAAAAGAGCGCGTATAAAGCAATGACGAGGAAAACGGTGATCCACAAGGTGCTCACGCCTTCGCCGCCAACAAGCCGTGTGCCTTCCGCCAATAAATCGGTGACAATGCCCGTGACGCCCATGAGCGCCAGTAATTCGCCAATGATTAACGCAGTCATAATATAAATGGCGAGGGCCGATCCGTATGTCCATTGTGTTTTTATGGTGAACAGTGCCGTGCGGCCGGTGACCAGCGTCACCTGACCGTAAGCCACCATCAAGACATAGGTAAAAAGGCACGACAAGACCAGCGCCCAAAACAGGGTCATGCCGTATTGCGCGCCCGATTTGGCCATGGTGGTGACGCTGCCGGTGCCGATATTGTAACCGATGAGAAAAAGTCCGGGACCGATGGCGGAGATGGCTTTGAGGAATTTGCTCATTCAGGACCTCGAATAAAAAGCAATGGGACACGGATTTAACAGAAAAAACGGATTTTCACGAATTGACCTGAAATATGATGTTCAAGTTCACAAACTAAAAATTTAATTCTTCATTTGGATTTATAAACCACATTCCCGTCGAGGATGGTTTCTTGCACCTCTAGCTCGCCATCTTTTAACGTGAACAACACCAGGTCCGCGCGTTTGCCGGGCAGAATCTCGCCGCGATCGGTCAAACCAAAATGCCGCGCCTGGTTACGCGTCGCCATGTGAATAGCATCCGCCAGCGAACATTGCGTATAAGCCATGATATTCTGCACACCGCGGCTGATGGGCAGCGACGCACCGGCCAATACATTTTGCTCAGGGTATTTAATCGTCCCGTCCGGTGTCATCACCACCTTTTTACCACCAGCCATGTATTCTCCGGGCGGCAGGCCGGCGAGGTCGAGAGCATCGGAAATGAGCAGCACCCGCTCCGGGCCTTTAACTTTATAAAACGTCTGCACTTCTTCGGGGAGAAGATGGTGGCCATCCACAATGAGAGATGGGAACAACCGATCATCCGCAAGCTGCGGCCACAGCGGATTGTTGTGGCGATGAATCATATTAGCGCAGCCATTGCCGAGATGCGTGGAAATAGACGCTCCGGCATCCACAGCCATTTTGATGTGTTGAGTGTTCGCTCCCGTATGCCCGATGCCGACAACAACACCGCTGGCCACAGCATGTTCGATCAGCGCTTCGGCACCCTCGACTTCAGGCGCTAAAGTGAGAAACACTATTTTGCCATCCGCGGCTTTTTGATAATCATCAAATTGCGCCACATCCGGCTGGCGAACAAACTCTTTGAGATGCGCGCCGCGAAAACCATCTTCCGCTGAAATATACGGCCCTTCCAAATGAAATCCGGGAATGGACAGCCCAATTTCCGGCTCGTTAGTCGCTTCGGCTAAAATTTCAAAATTGGTTTTAATCCGCTCATGACTGTTGGTGATGATGGTCGGGAAAAATGTCGTTACCCCTTTTTGCCACAAGGTTTGCGTCGCCTTTCGAATGCCGTCGACTGTCAAATCCGGCCCGCTGAAATCCACTGAGGCATACCCGTTGATTTGAATATCAATAAAACCCGGGGCAATGTAGGTATCACATTGAGTTGATTCGGATTCCGGCAGGCGAATTATTTTTCGAATGATCCCGTTTTGAATCTCAATACGCACAGGGGAATGATCGAGATAATAAAGTCCTTCAACAGCCATCATGTCATTTTCACCACAAGCGAACGTTGTTAAAAATAAAAGAGCGACAAGAGATAGGCGCCATATCATAATTGACTCCATTGTAGATGTGGATCATTTTTCAGGTTTTAAAAGATGGGATTGTTTTGCGACTTTTGCAAGGATTTAGTTGGTTGAAGAACGGCGTAACCTCTGGCGAAAAGGATATAGAATTAAAATAACGACAACTGCTCATCATTCTTGGGTGTAACGACGGTTTGCAAGTGCGGGTAGTGGCGCACCAGCGTTTCAGGCGCCAGCGGCTTTTTGTCTTCGAGCACGGCGCTGAGTTGTAAACCGTTCACCAGCGCCTGGCCTTTGAAATGATTGTTAAAAATGATGATGAGCACTTCCGTGCGGTCGCGAATGCGCTTGATACTGTCCAGCCAGGAATACATTTCCGAATTGTTGTAGAGATAATTGTAACGCTGATCCTGCCCGACATCCTCCTTGAACCAGTTTTCCGCATTGCGTCCGTGAAATCGAATATAGCCGATGGGCGACGTCACCACATCCGATGGCGGCAACGAGTGAGCGTGTTCCGGTTCATCAATATTGACAAACGATACTTGCGCATCCTGCAACTGCTTAAAGACGTCATCCGTCATCCAGCCGGCATGACGAAATTCGACAGCGCAGGGAAACGTTTTAAAATCGCGTACGATGTGCAGCACTCGTAACAGCGATTCCGGCGTGTTTTTAAATTTCCAGGGAAATTGAACGAGCACCGCCGCCAAACGCTCGTCCTGTTGCAGCACGTCCAGACTTTGGGAAAATGCCACCACCTCTTCTTTTGTATACAAATAATCGCGATGGGTAAATCCATGAAACAACTTGACGCAAAATTTAAAATTCTTTTTGTGCCGAACCAAATCAATCCATTCTCGCACCGAATCCGCTGACGGGATTTTGTAAAAACTGCCGTTGACTTCAACAATATTAAAAAAATCCGATAGATAGCGCAGCTCCTTAAATCCCTTTGGTTTGGGCTGCGGATAGGCAATGCCCTGCCAATCCTTGTACTGCCATCCCGCCGGCCCGATGTAAATTTGTGCGCACATATCAACCACGTTTTTTGATACATATGTAATAACGATCCACAACCTGTTTGGCGAAACCCAACTTGTGCCGCCCATTCGTCATTCGTAAATTGACAGTCATCTTATATCACGCCGCTCTGCCGTAATACACGGCGTCATCACCGTATCGATCTCGAATCTTGTCCATCGCCGCATTGATAGCCTGGATTTTGGGATTCTGGCTATTTTCATCAAAGAGAGAAAGCTGCAGTGGCGCGACGGTCAGTGCGCCGAGTCCGAGTTGAAGGCGCCGCACGCCAAGTCGGCGGGTCAATAGACGTTCGAACAACTTGTTTATCTCTGCAAGCAGTTCCTGCTCCGTATCCGCAGGTCGCACATTTTTTTGCACCCGCGCCTCTTTTAAATCACTGTATTGAAGCGCCAAGGTGAGGCGTCCGGTTCGCTGACCCATGCGCCGCACGTTGCGCATCCCTCTGGACAATAGCCGAAAAACGATGGCGCGCAGAATATCAACATCGTTCGTGTCCTGCGCCAGTTTTTCCTGCTCGATGATTTCCGGGCGGCGTTTCACCGGCTGCACCGGGCTGTTATCTATGCCACGCGCCCGCTGAAACAACAACAGACCGGTTCGTCCAAGCGCCATCTCCAAATGATATGGCGAGATGGCCGTCAATTCTTTAATGAAGCGAATATTCAGCTCAAAAAGCTGATCACGCACTTTTTTCGTCACGCCGGGCAAATAGTTAATATGCAGCGGCGATAAAAATTCTTCTTCTCTTCCCGGCGCAACATCACACAGGGCATCATATCTATTTTGCGTTGCCGCCACACTGGAGGCGACCTTGCTGACCAATTTGTTGCCGGCAATTCCGGCAAACGCCCGTAAATTTAATCGGTTCATAATCTCGCGCTGCGCCTTGAAAGCCGCATCAATCGCGCGGCCGAATAAACGATTGCCGGTCATATCCAGATAACCGTGCCCATAACGGCGCGGCTCGATCACCGGCGAAAATTCGTTAAACACGCGCACCATGGCACTGGTGGCGCGCCAATACAATTCTTCATTGGGCGGCACCACCACAAGGTCCGAACAGTTTTTGTAGGCTTTTTGCAGCACCATACCGCGAAAGACACCGTGCTGCTGCGCCTGTTGCGATGACGAAAAAACAAACGAGCGCGTATCCGATTGAAGCGCCACCGCAACCGGCCGATTGCGCAGTTCCGGATGCACAACCTGCTCCACGGCCACGCGAAATTCGGGCACATCCAAATGTATGACGTGGTGATTCATGTCAATCCAAGACTTGATTAAAATTGATTTAATGTACACCAAATAAAACAAAATGCAAAATATTTTATTTCCTAGCACTTTTAGCCACGGATGAATACTGATCAAATACGGATGAAAAAGCCCAGTTATGTCCAGCCACTAAAATCCGTGTTTCATCAGTGACAACTGGTGGCTGACTTTTTTTAATTGTCCAATTTTTATTGAACTATTTTGTTCTTCGGCGAAAGGTTTGAAAAGCACTCG
>CAYSNA010000203.1:0-9562 GCA_964432185.1 uncultured Cytophagia bacterium | reverse complement strand
GCGCCGTGCAGCACAACAAAGTCAACTTTATCATTGTCCATGCCCATCTCGCGTGCACCCGATTTGACAAGGAGTTGAAATGCGGTTTCTTTCCCGTCCGGATTTTCAGCAAACATGCTCGGATCAAGCACACCGTTCGCAACAGCGACATAGGTTTCACCAGCCATCAGCTCAACCGGAATCTGCGCGAGCGCATCATCCACAGATTGGCTGTTTGACGGCGCCACACCGATCATAAATTTTTCATCGGCCGGAGCGTCAATAAAAGGTGTTGCCGTGCGGAACTTGAAATCATCCAGCAGTAATTTTTCATTCAAGTAAATGTCAACCATTTCCGCAGCCGGATCCGCAGCATTGTGGATAACCTGGAGTCGTGCAGTCGTGGCCGGCATCAACTCAACCACATCGCCAGTTGGCAAGGCAGCGAAAAGGCCAAAAGCCGCGCCATCCATATTATCAGCAGGACTTAAAAATCCCGAGGCAAAAACAACAGCAGCGCCACCGGCCAGGCCACTCAGATCAGCTTTGAAAGATGCAACGATGGTGTTGTTCATACCGGCCGGGGTAATATCAAGAAGATACTTTGCAGCCGGCACAGAGATATAGTCGGTCATGTCTGTGTACGCCGCGCCTTCAACCAGTGTGGCGACATCGCGAGCGAGCACATCAACCGCAGGTGCATCAGTGGCGCCGTGCAGCACGAAAAAGTTAACATTTTTTTCACCCGCTGAAGCAACCATGTCATCAACCATCGCCATTTCGCGAGCACCTTTTTTCACGAGAAGCTGAAAAGCAGTGCTGCGACCATCCGGATTCTCGGCAAATTTCGTCGGATCAAGAACGCCATTTGCGATGGCAACATAAGTTTCACCCGCCATCAGGGTCACGGGAATTTTCGCCAGCGCATCTTCAACGGAAGAGCTCGTGCCGGGAGCCACACCAATGAGAAATTCAGAATTGGCCGGGGCATCGATAAATTGCGTTGCCGCGCGGAATTTAAAATCATCCAGCAACAATGTTTCGTTCAGGTAAATATCAACCATTTCCGCACCTGGATCGGCAGCGTTGTGAATGACCTGCAAACGAGCTGTGGTCACCGCCGGAAGCTCAACAACAACGCCGTTTGGCAACGCCGCAAACAACCCAAAAGCTGCTCCGTCCATATTATCAGCAGGACTTAAAAATCCCGATGCAAAAACAACAGCAGCACCACCGGCAAGGCCACTCAAGTCAGCTCTAAACGAAGCGACAATGGTTTCATTCATGCCCGCGGGAGTAATATCCAAAAGATAGTCAGCCGGCGGAACGGACAAGTAATCGGTCATGTCGGTGTACGCAGCACCGTCGACCAGTTTGGCGACGCCGCGAGCGAGAACATCAACAGCCGGGGCATCAGTGGCGCCGTGCAGCACAAAAAAGTCAACATTTTTTTCACCCGGTGCAGCAGCCATATCATCGACCATCGCCATTTCGCGTGCACCTTTCTTCACGAGAAGTTGAAACGCCGTGTCTTTTCCATCCGGATTTTCAGCAAACTTGGACGGATCAAGAACACCGTTGGCGATAGCAACATAAGTTTCACCGGCCATCAATGTCACCGGAATAACGGCAATCGCATCCTCAATCGAGCTACTGTTGGGAGCGGCAACACCAATTTTGATTTCCTGATTCGCCGGGGCATCAACAAACTCCGTAGCTTCGCGGAAACCAAAGTCCTCGAGCTTTAATACATCACCAAGATAAATATCGACAGATGCTGCGCCTGGATCGGCAGCGTTGTGGATCACCTGCAGTCGCGCCGTTGTCACGGCCGGAAGCTCAACAACATCACCAGTTGGCAAGGCTGCGAACAGACCGAATCCCGCACCATCCATATTGTTTGCCGGATTCAAAAATCCTGAGGCAAATACAACAGCAGCGCCGCCAGCAAGACCGCTCAAATCGGCTTTGAATGTTGCAACGATGGTTTCATTCATGCCGGCTGGAGTAATGTCCAAAAGATAGGCAGCCGGTGGAACAGACAAATAATCCGTCATGGCGGCATAAGCCGCACCGTCGACAAGTTTGCCAACGCCACGAGCCAAGACATCAACGGTTTGCGCATCTGTTGCGCCGTGCAGAACGCGAATATCAACCTTGTCCATGGACATGCCTTCTTCGCGAGCACCAGCTTTGGCGATGAGCTGGAAACCGATCTCAAGCCCGTCCGGATTAGCGGCAAACATACTCGGATCGAGCACACCATTAGCCACAGCTACATATTTTTTTCCGGCTTCCAGCGTAACCGGAATGGTTGCGATTGCGTCATTTACCGAACTACTGGTAGAAGGCGCAACACCAATGAGAAACTCTTCTCCAGCCGGAGCATCGATAAATTGTGTAGCTGCCCGAAACTTGAAATCGTCGAGCAAAAGTGTATCATTTAAATATATGTCAACCATGTCCGCAGCCGGATCAGCGGCATTGTGAATGACCTGCAAACGAGCCGTATCCTGTGCAACAAGCGACATATTGGCAAGCAGAAGAAATCCTGCTACAAGCGTCAATAAAAATGAGCGTTTCATGATAGTACCTCCATTGTGATTATGGTTTAACGGGTTCTTGAAATCGATTTTTATTAATTTCATTTTTTATCTCAATGTCTATTTTTTGTCTATTTTCAAAACCATTAAACCAGACATTGTTCATTTTTATTTCATTTTTATTAGACATTTCTTAGAATTTTATGATTTGTCTATTTATATGATACAATTCTCGAAATTTTTCGCTGTTAATATTCAAATTAAAGGATCTGACATCGAGTAAAAAAACGAGCAGACGAAATAACTATAATAACTATTTTGTTGAACTTTCTAATTGACAAATTTTAGACAAATATGTAAATTGACTTATAATTAGTTTTGCTTTTAAACTGAAATGAGAATTTTATGTATGCAATAAAAGCTGTTGCTATGAAAACTGGCTTGACCACGCACACAATTCGGGTTTGGGAAAGACGCTACGATATTGTCAAGCCGGTTCGAACAGATACAAATCGTCGCTTATACTCTGAAGAAGATGTTAAAAAATTAAAATTATTACACCAGGCCACACAGGCCGGCCACAGCATTGGACAATTGGCCCAGTTGCCACTGGAAGAAATCGAAGAATTTGTGCAAGAATTGAGCATCCAGCCAACGCCGATGGCGCCTGTGACCTTTGCCGACGAGAAATCGCCCGATTATTTTGTTGATGCTGCGATGCGAGCCACGGACGAGTTTGACAATGAAGCGCTTGACAACATTTTGACGCAAGCCAGCGTCAATTTTAGCCAGCCCGTCCTCATCGACCAGGTGGTCGTGCCGTTCCTGCACAAGCTGGGCGATAGATGGTTTGAAGGTGATTTGCGGATAGCGCAAGAACACGTCGCGTCGGCGGTGGTGCGAACATTTCTCGGGCGCATGTTGAGCAGCATCAGAATTATTGAACAAGGCCCCACGCTGGTCACGGCAACGGTAACCGGATTGTACCACGAGTTTGGCGCCATGCTGGTCGCGATTTCCGCCGCAACGCAAGGCTGGCGGTCGCATTATCTTGGATCCAATTTGCCCGTCGAAGAGATTGTTTATTCGGCCCAAAAATTGAATGCCCGAGCAGTTGTCCTCAGCATTGTTTATCCACCAAGTGATGATCTCATTCGCGACCAACTGCGTCATGTCCGCCGGTTGTTGCCCAAAGAGGTGTCCATCCTGGTTGGCGGCAAAGCCGCACAAAGTTATGCCGATGTATTGAAGGAAATCGGCGCCCCCATATCGAACAGTATGAGCGAATTACGCGAGCATCTCTTATCACTTCGCAATAAAATCAGTTAACAGTTGACAAAAATCCGTGCCCACCACATGGGCACAGATTTGAAATCGTTACGGGGAATCTAATGAACGACAAACAAAACCGCATTTTTATTGAAATTCATTCGAACATGCCACGGCAAGGGCCGGGTAGCGGTGCATCGACAAAACGTGCTTTTGATATGATTAAACTACCCGAGCAGAGCTCCATTCTGGACGTAGGTTGCGGACCGGGTCAACAAACTCTGGATTTGGCTCGCCTGACAACATCCCATATTACCGCGGTCGATTATTATCAAACGTTTGTTGATGAGCTGTCGCAACGGATCAACACAAAGGACTTGGCCGATCAAATATCGGTTCAGCAGGCGGATATGAATCACCTGCCTTTTCCACCCGCCAGCTTTGATCTCATCTGGTCCGAAGGCGCCATCTACATTATGGGTTTTGAAAACGGACTGGGGAAATGGCGTTCTCTTCTCAAACCGAATGGTTATATCGCCGTATCGGAATTAACGTGGTTGCGGGAAAACCCGCCGCAGGAGCTCCAAGATTACTGGCTCGCCGAGTATACCGTCAAAACCATCGCCGAAAATGTGGACATCATCAAAAAGTGTGGCTACGATCTTATTGGTCATTTTGCGCTGCCGGCACGCGATTGGTGGGACAATTACTATTCGCACATCGACGCCCGGCTGCCGGATTTTCAGCAAAAGTATAATAATGATCCTGATGCATTGCAGGTCATTGAAATGGAAAAAATCGAAATGAACATGCACAAACAGTACTCTGATTTCTACGGCTACGTTTTTTATGTCATGCAAAAAATTGAATAACGCTGCCGCTCACATGAGGACAACATCATGACATCAAAAGTTGATTTTTTTCTGCTTTTTATTCTAGTGATCGCCGCGCACAGTAGTGCCGCGCAGCGGTCGCGTTCAGAAGTGGTCGCGCAGAACGGTATGGCGGCAACGAGCCATCCGCTTGCCACGCAGGTCGCCGTGGACATTTTGCAAAACGGCGGCTCTGCGGTTGATGCCGCCATCGCGGCCAACGCGGCTCTTGGACTGATGGAGCCGATGAGCTGCGGCATTGGCGGCGATTTGTTCGCCATTGTCTGGGACGCGAAAACGAAAAAACTCTACGGCCTGAATGCCAGCGGCCGGTCACCCAAATCGCTGACCATCGATCATTTTTTTGAAAACGGCTACACCCAAATCCCGATTCGCGGGCCGCTCTCCTTGTCCGTACCCGGGTGCGTGGATGGCTGGTTTGAATTGCATGACAAATTTGGTTCGCTGCCAATGACAGAAATTTTTCAGCCCGTGATCGATTATGCGAACAACGGTTTCCCAATACCGGATATCATTGCCGGTTATTGGCAGAGCGGCGTGAGAGATTTTGCGGACCAACCCAACTTTGTCGACACTTATGGCGTCAATGGCACAGCGCCGGAGCAGTATCAGCTCTTTCGAAATCCGGATCTGGCCGCCACCTATACGGCGCTCGCACATCATGGGCGGGATGTCTTTTACAAGGGCGACATCGCTAAAAAAATTGACCAATTCGTCCATGGTCTTGGCGGCTTTTTGAGTTATGACGATTTGGTCTCGCACGCGTCGGAGTGGATT
Source organism: uncultured Cytophagia bacterium (assembly GCA_964432185.1). Lineage (GTDB taxonomy): Bacteria > Zhuqueibacterota > Zhuqueibacteria > Residuimicrobiales > Krinioviventaceae > Kriniovivens. Next base: position 4,101 of record CAYSNA010000203.1, on the reverse strand, counting down.
GATCCGGTGAGTACAAACTATCGCGGCTTTGACGTGTGGGAGTTGCCGCCCAATGGCCAGGGCATTGCCGTGCTGCAAATGCTCAACATTCTGGAGAATTTTGATCTCGCACCATTTGGGTTCGGGTCGGTCGATCACATCCATGCGCTGCTCGAAGCCAAAAAACTGGTATTTGAAGACCGCGCCAAATTTTATGCGGATATGGATTTTGCCGATGTGCCGGTCGAACAACTCATCTCGAAAAAGTATGGACACGAAAGATTCAATCTCATCGACATGACAAAAGCCGGCACCGATTTTGGCGCCGGCAACCTCTCCGAAGGTGAAACCGTTTACCTGTGCACCGCCGACAAAAACGGCAACATGGTGTCGCTCATTCAGAGTAACTATTATGGATTCGGCTCCGCGCTGGTTCCGGACGGCCTCGGTTTTGTGCTGCAAAATCGCGGCGCGCTTTTTACGTTGCAGGACAGTCATGCGAATGTTTATGAACCGGGCAAACGGCCATTTCATACCATCATTCCGGGATTCGTCACCAGGGATGGCGAGCCATATCTCGCCTTTGGCGTGATGGGCGGCGATTTCCAACCGCAAGGGCAGGTCCAGGTGCTCATCAACCTGATTGATTTTGGCATGGATCTGCAGCAGGCCGGCGACGCCCCGCGAATAGCGCACATCGGCTCGTCCACGCCCCGCGGCGACACCATGGAGCCGAACGGCGGTCAGGTAGGACTGGAAGATTATTTCCCACCGGAGCTGGCCGAGCAGTTAAGCGCGCGCGGCCACAACGTCCAGGTCGGTAACGATGTGATGTTTTACGGCGGTTATCAGGCCATCAAGTTTGATAAAGAACACGGCGTCTACATTGGCGCCACCGAGGATCGTAAAGACGGCCAGGCCGCCGGTTATTGATACAAGCCAAAAAGGTAATCCATGAGCTTTCATAAATACCTACCGCCTACACACACACAGGACGAAGTGGCGGCGCTGCTCAATGCCAAGTCGTCGCTCCGCCTCGTTTTGAAAAAAAAACTGAAAGAATTGTCGTTTAAGGTGCTGTACCTGCGTTCCAACGAGCAGCACGCTTTGGCGGAAATCCTTGCCGAGTTTGTTTACGATTTGCAAAATGGCATCGGCTTGTGGTCAACGCTTGAACTGTACAACCGCGAATTTTTTAGCACGCCGCTGCCGTTCATCCTGCCGAAAAACAAAAAGATGAACGCGCCGTTGATCAACGTCTATCGTCTGCACTATTTGCTCTGGCATCAATACACCCTGCTCAAACCGGATGTCATCATTTCGCCAACGCACCGCGGATTGTCGCAGCTCGCCACCCACCTCACTCTGTTCATCAACCAGCACATTCATCTCAAGATGAAAAACTCGTCGGTCAAGAACTTTTTGGACGGGCCAAATGACTATGGCTGGGACGTAAAACGCAAGCTGATCTGGCTCGGCCGCAATTCATATTTTTTTCGAGATGAATTTAAAAGTTATATTGAGGAAAATGGAGGTGAAAGCATCGGTGTGACGGATGATTTTGTGTGTCAGCACACCACACCCTGGTCGGGACTCGGCGTGATCGATATTCTCGCCCGGCTGCTGGACATAAACGAATCGCAACAGGCGGATTTGCAGAGTTGGTACGAGCGGCACCTGTCCATTTACAAAATTCTGCGCGTGAGCAACGATACCCTGATCGCCGAAAACATTATCACTAAAAAGAAATACTCCATCCGAACCAACCTGGTCATTCGCAGTATGGTGCCCGGTTCGTTTATTTATGGCAGTCTGGTGCCGTGGAACAATGAATGGTACTGGTCCGGAGAACAACTTAATCTAGGCCGTGATTTGTACGCCGCTTATCTTGAGGACATGATTTCCGATTTCAAGAAAAAGTCGGCTATTGTATATCGGTATGCCAAGGATTTGTTGAAAGAAGCGGAGAAACAGAACGACATCCAGCACTCGTTATTTGTCGAGCACTTTGGCGACGATCTCGTCATTTTTCCGGACGGCCATCGTTTGGCCGCCGCGCTGCAGGAGATGAATAAAGCGCAATTTGAGAAAATGCCCGAAGATCAAAAACGCGGTGTGCGACAGCGCCATGGCGTGGAGAATCCGTGGGCCAATTTAAATGTTCCGCATGATCTTTTAGAAAACAAGACCGGCGTCGGCTTGTTTTATGAGAAATCAGAGGGATTTCAGATGGCGGTCTTTTTTAATGAGGTACAAAGCGGCCTGGACAAACGCGGCGTCGGTTTAAGCGAAAACGAACAGGAGGCGCTGCGAGGATTCATCACCTCGCCCAACATCAGCCCGTCTTTTGTGAAAAAAGTGGCGTCAGGCCAAAAAGTCCGATCCATCCGGGACGTCTTTTTACTGTACACTGATGACGACGACCTGGTGATCAATTTTTTATGTCGAAAATACAAAGGCAACTATTTCCGCACTTATTATCCGAATTTGTCGGTGATATAAATGAAAATCTCGCAAAGTCACTCAAAGTCATTGCGAGTTAGAAATTTGCAGAATCGAGTTTCAATTAAAAAAGACAAGTCATTGCGAACGAGCGGAGAGAATGAAGCAATCTCTTCGAACAGGACAACCACTTTTCGGGAGATCGCCACGCAGATTCTCAAAAAACGAGAATCTGCTCGCGATGACTTTTATGTCCCTAGAAGGAGCGCAGCGACGAAACACTCTCCAGAACACAATATGTTAGTTGAGGCGGGAGATTGTTTCTCCCGTCTTGCGGCGGGATCGCAATGACGTGGCGACTTTTTTACGAACAGATCCTAAATAAATTCTCAAACCGTATTATCCCACACACCCGACTAAAAATATTGAGAGGAACACAGGATGAAACGACTTGTTCTTTTGCTGATTTTATGTTTTTGCGCAACCTCACTCGTTGCCCAGCACAGCCTCGCCGGTTTTCGCGGCGTACAAATCCGCTCGGAAAACGTGGTGACCGCCTGGCTCGGTTACATGGCCACGACTGATTCTGCCATTTTATACGACACGGCACAGTACGCCATCGTCAGCCCGAATGATGAGTTTTATCAAACTGAGAGACATCCGATAAAGATCGCGCGTTTTTCCAAAGGGTCGCGTTCGGTCAACGGTCCGGCGGATTGGCGGCCGCTGTCCGATCAGTTTATGCACCTATATATCGATCAACCCTTTAAGCCGGGGAAACGATATATTATTAAAATCAGTGAAAAATTGATTCCCCGAGATCTGGCGCGCACTTTACAATTTTCCATCGACGACACGCCCAACCCAAGTTTCAAACTGAATCAGGTCGGCTACTCGAATGCGGCAAAAACCAAACATATTTATCTCTCGTCTTATGTGGGGGATGGCGAGCCGGTGGATTTATCCAATTTCAAAACTTTCACGATTATCGACGAAAACAGCGCGGAAAACGTTTTTTCCGGTCCCATTGAATTTGTCTCCGAGCGCGATCCGCACGGTTTGGACACGCTCTATCGCCTCGACATTTCAAATTTTACCGCCGAAGGTAAATTCCACGTCCGGGTGGATGGTCTCGGTCGGTCGTACTCATTTTTGAATGGACCAAAGGCCGTCGCATCCATGTATAAGACTATTTCCAGCGGCATGTACTTTCAGCGCTGCGGCACAGAGATCGAACAGAAATACGGCGGTGTTTACGCGCGCCCCAAGGCGCATCACCAACTTTATGTGACGCCGAACAATATCGTCCATCCGTGGGAGATGGAGGTCGATCCGAATGATCCGGCGGCGGGCGATTATTATGTGCCCGACGGACCGCGCGAGATTCGCGGCGGCCATTACGATGCCGGTGACTTTGACACGCGCCTGACGCATTTTGTCGTCTCCAATAAATTGATGATGCTGTACGAAGCCTGCCCGGATAAATTCCGCGACGGCCAGGCCCGGATTCCCGAACAGAACAACGGCATTCCGGATATTCTCGATGAGGCGGCGTGGAGCCTCTTGCATCTCGAAATGCTGCAGGATTATTTTGGCGAGGTTCGCGGCGATTTCGGCGCCGTGCCTCCCGGCATGGAATCGTGGACGCATCCGCCAAAATTCCCGGCCACCGGAGACGGC
>CAYSNA010000202.1:0-9563 GCA_964432185.1 uncultured Cytophagia bacterium | reverse complement strand
TGTCTGACCGCCGCGTCTTCCCGTCCATCGATGTGAACCGCTCCGGTACGCGTAAAGAAGAGCTGCTTCTCGATCCGAAAGAACTGAATCGCATCTGGATCCTTCGCAAACTCTTGTCGGAGCTTAATACAGTGGAAGCGATGGAATTTCTGCTGAGCAAAATGCACGGCACGCGCTCAAATAAATCATTTCTTGATTCGATGAGCGTATAAAATTCTTGCAATTTAGGCATTAATTCTCTATTTTAAGCGCTTTCGAAAAAATATATCGATATCTCTGCAAGGAGGATAAAGTGAAAGAAGGAATTCATCCTGACTATAATATGGCAACTGTACGATGCGCCTGTGGTAACGAGTTTCAAACGCATACCACTGTCGGTGACATCACTGTTGAAATTTGTTCGCAATGCCATCCGTTCTTCACCGGCAAGCAAAAATTGATCGATACGGCTGGTCGCGTGGATAAATTTCGCAAAAAATACGGCGATTATAACAAAGCCGCAAAATAGCCAGGATACTTTACTGATTTTGAACGGAATGATATCCGCAAGGACTATCATTCCGTTTTTTTATAGTTAGTCGAAAATATTGAGGTCTCGTGAGTAGCGAAAAAAAAATAATGGTCGGCGGACAGGCCGTGATGGAAGGCGTTCTCATGCGCAGCCCGGACAGCTACGCTGTGGCCGTTCGTCGTCCGAATGGTGATATTGTTGTAAAAAAAGAACCGTGGCAAACGATAACGAAAAAATTCAAACTCCTCGGTTTGCCCATTTTGCGTGGGGGCGTCATCCTCATCGAAGCGATGATTCTCGGCGTCAAAGCGCTGACATTCTCCGGCGATATTGCCATGGAAGAAGAAAATAAAAAAAACGGCAAAGACACTTTAAAAAAAAGTATATGGGAAAAAATCTGGACGGTCTTGACTGTATTGTTCTCTTTTGCTCTGGGCCTGGCGCTGTTTTTTTACGTGCCGCTTTTATTAACCGACCTTTTTAACTTTGAATCGAGTTTCGCCTTTAATGTCGTTGATGGCATCATCCGGCTGATTTTTTTCCTCGCCTACATTTACCTGATTTCATTGTGGAAGGAAATTCGCCGCGTTTTTGAATACCACGGCGCCGAACACAAGAGCGTCTTTGCCTTTGAAGAAAAGAAAAATCTGACGGTTGATGAAACCAGGCCGTACACCACGCTGCATCCGCGCTGCGGCACGAGTTTCATGCTGATCGTCATGCTCACCAGCATTTTGGTGTTCATGTTTCTCGGCAAACCGGAAACCATTGCCGACCGTTTGGTGCGCCTGGCTTTTGTCCCGTTAATTGGCGGCATCTCGTACGAATTCATCCGCCTGTCGGAAAAAGCGTCGAAAAATCCAATTACGCGATTGTTCATTTTGCCGGGCTTGTGGCTGCAAAAAATCACCACCAAAGAACCGGATGATTCACAACTCGAAGTCGCGCTTGTGGCGTTACGATGCGCCCTGGATATGGACCCGAATGTTGGGGATTCAAGAGTCGAAATTTTAGCGGAAACTTGATAGTCAACCTTGAACGTTGAATTTAAATAGCTGTAATCAAGTCATTCGTGACCCTTTTACGTTGCACTTTATCCACGTGCCAAAAGGCATTTTTTTTATTTTTAAAGGACCATCTTTTTGTTAGATAAACTGGAAAGCATTGTACAGCGTTACACCGAGATCGAAAAAAAACTGGCCGATCCCGAGATCATTCAAAAACAAAAATTGTATCGAGAGTTGGCGCGTGAAGAAGCCGAACTGTCCGCGACGGTTGTGGCTATTCGCCAGTACAAAAAGATATTATCGAATATAAAAAGTGCAAAAGCCGTGCTTGCGGAAGAGACTGACGCCGACATGAAAGAAATGGCACAAGTCGAGCTTGAGGAATTGAAAGAAAAGCAGATTGACATTGAAGAGGAGCTCAAGGTACTGCTCATTCCTAAAGATCCGGCGGATGCGCGTAATGCGATTGTCGAAATTCGCGCCGGAACCGGCGGTGATGAAGCCGGACTTTTTGCCGGCGATCTGTTTCGCATGTACCAGCATTACGCCGAAAAAAACGGCTGGAAGATCGACATCATGTCCTCCAATCCTCAGGGCATTGGCGGATTTCGCGAAGTCATTTTTAATGTCACCGGCGATGATGTCTACGGCACGATGAAATACGAAGCCGGTGTGCACCGCGTGCAGCGCGTGCCAACCACCGAAACCAGCGGCCGCATACATACATCCGCCGCCTCTGTCGCCGTGCTTCCCGAAGCGGAAGAGATCGACGTGGAGATCGATCCGAACGATTTGCGGATTGACGTGTACCGCTCGTCCGGCCCCGGTGGCCAGAGCGTAAACACGACGGACTCGGCGGTTCGAATTACACATATCCCGACCGGTTTGGTGGTGACGTGTCAGGATGAAAAATCACAACATAAAAACCGCGCCAAAGCGCTCAAAGTGCTGCGCGCGCGTTTGTATGACAAAGCCCTGGAAGAAGAGCAGGCCAAACTGACGGCAGAACGCCGCTCCATGGTCAGCACCGGCGACCGCAGCGCTAAAATCCGCACGTACAATTTCCCGCAAAGCCGCGTTACCGATCACCGCATCACCCTGACGCTCTACCGGCTGGAGGAAACCTTGCAGGGCGAACTGTTCGAATTTACCGAACAACTGCAACTGGCCGATCGAGCCGAAAAATTGAAACACATGGATTGATACCGTGTCAGCCGATCAGACAAAGAAATGGACGCTCATTGAATTGCTCAATACCACGGCTGACTATTTGCTTGACAAGGAATTTGAAGACGCACGACTGAATGCCGAACTTTTACTGGGTCACGCCCTCGGCCTCTCCCGCGTTGAACTTTATACCAATTTTGACCGCCCGCTTACATCCGATGAAATAACCACTTGTCGCGCTCTGCTCAAAAGACGCTTGGCACACGAGCCCATTCAGCACATTCTCGGGGAAACCGAATTTTTCTCCATGCCGTTCAAAGTAACGCCGGACATTTTGATCCCGCGGCCGGAAACAGAACTTCTTGTCGAAAAAGTCATCGAGCTCTGTTCAAGCAAGTATTCCGAGCATGAGGATATCCAGATTCTTGATGTCGGCACCGGCTCCGGCTGCATCGCCATCTCCATCGCCCGGCACGTCAACAATGCCTCCGTCACCGCCGTGGACATTTCGCGCGATGCCCTCAAAATGGCTTACGGCAACGCGCAGGCGCACGAGGTCGACATCAAACTCAAAGAACTCGATGCCCTCAAGCCCTGGCCGGCGGAGTATCTCAATACGTTCGATATTGTCGTGTCCAATCCTCCGTATGTTAGTTTTTCCGAGTACGAGCGCCTGCAGCCGGAAATTAAAAACTTCGAACCGAAAATCAGCCTGCTTGGCGGCAACGATGGTTTGGATTTTTATCGAAAATTTTCTAACATATTGCCAACCCTGCTAAAAAATAAAGCGTATGCTTTTTTTGAAATCGGTGAACGCCAGGCCGCCAGTGTGAAAAATATTTATGCGGATTCGGGATTTTCCGGTCTGCAGGTTTATGATGACCTGGCCGGCAAAAATAGAATTGTTATGATGACCTGGAACAGGAGTAGTGATTAAATGAATGAAACCATATTTCGCGCCAATGACGTGCGCGGTATTGTTGAACGCGATTTTACTGATGATGTCGTTAAAAATCTCGGCAAAGCCTACGGCTCGTACATGCACCGCCGTGGGCACCAAAAGCTGGTTGTCGGGCACGACCTGCGCCTCTCATCCCCACATCTCGCAGCCATTTTTATGGATGGTTTGAAATCCACCGGTATTCACATTTTTTTTATTGGGCAGGTCACAACACCGGCGCTGTATTTTGCCATTCACCAGTGGCAGCTTGACGGCGGCTGCATGATCACCGGCAGCCACAATCCCAAACCCTACAACGGCTTTAAAATGTGCGAAGGACTCGGTTCGGTGTATGGTGACGACATTCTGAAATTGCGCGACATGATCAAAGCCAATGATTTTGATAATGCCGACGGCCTTGTAACCGAAAAAGACATCATGCCCGAGTACATCGGCATGCTGAAAAGCAAATTCAAATTTGATCGAAAATTAAAAATTGTCATCGATGCCGGCAATGCCACGGCCGGACCGATCGCGCCGCAGTTATGGCGGGATTATGGCCACGAGGTCATCGAGTTGTACTGTATACCGGACGGCAATTTTCCCAATCACCTGCCCGATCCCTGCGTGCCGAAATACATGCAGGATATGGCCGAACTGGTGGTCAAAGAAGGCGCCGATGTCGGCCTGGGTTATGACGGCGATGCCGACCGCGTTGGCGCGGTGGACAACACCGGTCAGTACATTTTTGCCGATCGGTTGTGCGCCCTGTTTGCGCAGGATGTCTTAAAAAACGTCCCCGGCTCGCCGATCATTTTTGATGTAAAATGCTCCATGGCCCTGCCGGATGCCATCGAAAAAGCCGGCGGCCAACCGATTATGTGGAAGACCGGCCACTCGATGCAAAAAGCCAAAATGAAGGAAACCGGCGCCGCCTTTGCCGGCGAGCTGTCGGGCCACGTCTTTTTTAAAGATGATTTTTTCGGTTTTGATGACGGCATCTACGCCTCCGGCCGTTTGCTGCAAATTATTGCCAATTCCGACAAAACGTTTTCGGACATTGCCGCGACCATCCCGGTCTTTCCGGCAACGGAAGAAATCCGTGTTGATTGCGCCGATGAAGTGAAATTTGATGTTGTCGCGCAGTTGGTCAAAGATTTTAGCACCGAATTTAAGGTGATAAACGTCGACGGCGCCCGCGTTGATTTTGGCGACGGCTGGGGACTCGTCCGCGCCTCCAACACCGAGCCAAATCTGGTCGTGCGCTTTGAGGCCAAAACTGAGGAACGGCTGGCGGAGGTGATCACCATTTTCAAAGATCGATTTGACAAATACCCGGATATCAAATATTCGAGAGATGATTTTTAATACGACTTTTACCAACTCTGTCAACGTGTAAAACTCAAACAGGGTTTGCACGGACAAATGACACGGAGCCGCGCCAAGTGCCGGAGATTCACCACGATTTTTCCCGCTGAATCCCGTGCGAGCTTTACTGCTCCGTGTCACGAACTGTGATCGATTTATTCAATATGTGAAAAACCGATCACCTAAACTGGGGATACCATGAGTACATTATCGAAAAGGGTTCTTGAACTGCTCGAGTCGGAACCCTTTCGCACTTTTAAAGCAAAAGAAATTCAGCGGTTGCTGAACATTCCACAAAACAAATACCAGAGTCTGCGTGATTCACTTCGTGAACTGGTGCGCAGCGGCGATGTGGCCAAGCTGAAAAAAAACCGTTACGGCAGCGGACGCAAGTCCAATGAGATTGTCGGCAAACTGCATGTGAACGCGCAAGGTTACGGCTTTGTCTCGTGGGACAAAGGCGAAGATATTTTCATCAGCATGAAAAACATGGGGCAGGCCCTGCACGGCGATAAAGTTCGAGTGCGGCTGTACGCCACGACCTCCGGCAAAAGTGCGGAGGGACAAATCGTCGAAGTGTTGGAACGCGCGCGCGAAACCATTGTCGGCACGTTCCGCTGGGGCCGAAAGTACGGTTATGTCGTGCCGGATGATCTTAAAATCCAGCGCGACGTCGTCATTCCGCCCGGCGATGAATTGCAGGCGCAGGATGGACAAAAAGTCGTGTGCAAAATTGAGGAATGGGAACACCACGGCATGAATCCGGCCGGTCGGATCATCGAAATTCTCGGCTTCCCGGATGAGGCGGGCGTCGATATCATCTCGCTCGTACACCGGCATGAAATCCGCAGCACGTTCGAAGATTTTATCCTCAAACAGGCCGAGAGCATTCCCGCGACAATTTCCCAGGATGAATTTCAGCGCCGGCTTGATTTGCGTGACATGGAGATTTTCACCATCGATCCGGTTGACGCCAAAGATTTTGATGACGCCGTCTCGCTCGAAAAAACCGAGAACGGCAACTGGCGCCTCGGCGTGCACATTGCCGACGTCAGCCATTACGTGTTTGAAAAATCGGCCATCGACCGCGAGGCGTTCAATCGCGGCACCTCGGTTTATCTGGTGGACCGCGTCATCCCCATGCTGCCGGAGCGTATTTCGAACGAACTCTGCAGCCTGGAAGAAGGCAAAGACAAACTCACCTTCAGCGTATTGATGACATTGACACCGCAAGGCAAGCTGTTGTCTTACGACATCAAAGAATCGATCATCCACAGCAAAAAACGTTTCAATTATCAGGAAGCGCAGCGCATCCTGGACGGCGAACTCACAAGTCCGTTCGCGCAAACACTGCGGGAGATGCACGAGTTCTCAAAAGTGCTCATTCAAAAACGGCAAAACCGCGGCAGCATCGATTTTGACACGATTGAGGTTGAAATCCCGCTGAATGAAAAAGGCGAACCCGTGGCCATCAAACGCCGTCTTCGTTTGGCCACGCACCGGCTGGTTGAGGAATTTATGCTGCTGGCGAACGAAACCGTGGCAAAACATGTGGGGCTGGTGTTGAAAGAAAAATTGAATCAGGAACTGCCGTTTGTTTATCGCATCCACGAAAGCCCGGATGTGCCGAGCGTAATGGAGTTGATCCGGATGGCAAACGCGTTCGGCATTACCATTGAACCGCCGACGAAAATTGTACCGCGTTTTTTTCAGAACGTCACCAAACAACTGCAAAACCACCCGGCCGAAAGCGTGCTGCAATACCAGTTGCTGCGCACCATGATGAAAGCGCAGTACAGCCCCGCAAACGTCGGCCACTTTGGATTGGCCTACCGCTATTACACCCACTTTACCTCGCCAATCCGCCGCTATCCGGATTTGATGGTGCATCGTTTATTAAAAAAATATGCGCACAAGGAGTTTGACGCCTCCACTCTGTTCTATCAAGAGTTGGAGAAAATCTGTTCAAAATGCACCGATAATGAAATCCGCGCGCAAACGGCCGAACGCGACAGCATCAAACTCAAACAAATTCAGTTTCTCGAACAACATCTGGACGAGGAGTTTGAAGGCGTCATTGTGCGCATCGTCAATTTTGGCTTTTTTGTTGAATTGCCCGAATTTCAAGTTGACGGCCTCGTACACATCGCCTCCCTCGGAGATGATTATTATATTGTCGATGAGAAAAATTACAAATTGTACGGCCAAAGCTCGGGACGCGAATACAAACTCGGCGAGAACATTAAAGTCAGGTTGGAGCGAGTTGATCGGAATGAAAACCTGGTCGATTTTGTTATTTCGGGGGAGTAATCTCGGGACATCCGCAAGGATTTTTTCAACTCGATCACCCAACTAAAGGAGCCATGAGCACACCATTTGTTACGACCTTGATCGACCGACAGGTCATTGCTGAGAACACGTTGGAATTTTCGTTGCAACGCCCGCCGGGTTTTGAGTTCAAAGCCGGGCAGAACATCAACATCAAATTGACCGAACTGCTTTTTGAGGATAAAAAAGCGGGCCGACGCACCCTGACCATAGCCTCCGCACCCTCAGAGGAGACGCTGCGTTTTGCCACCAGACAGACCGACAGCGGCTTTAAAAAAACCATAGCTGAAGGGGCTGAGCAAAACGTCGACATTCTGGGACCACGCGGCAACATGGTGCGGGACATTTCGCGGCCGGCCGTTTTTATCGCCGGCGGCATCGGGATCACGCCGTTTCGCAGCATGGTGCTGGATGCGTTGGATAAAAGACTCGATGAGCCGATGACGCTTTTTTATGCCAATCGGACATTGGAGGCAGCCGCTTATTTTGATGACTTGAGCAAAATTGCCGAAACGCATGCGGATGTCTTCACCTTCGTTCCGACACTCACCGGAGAAGCATCGGACACATGGACGGGTGAACGGGATCGGATCAGCGCGGAAATGATCAAAAAATATGTTGATGACATGGCGAGCGTGACCTTTTATGTGTGTGGTCCGCCCGACATGGTGACGTTTATGACAGACCATTTAAAGCAGGAAGGCGTCGATCAGGAACGTATCCTTTCCGAATCATTTTGGGGATATTAGACAAATAAAAACAAACCGGGTTAGGTTTCGCCTGATCTGTTATGTTTGACAAGGTTGAACAAACTGGAGGATTCATCATGAGAAAAGGCCTGTATTTTATCGGTTTTGCCGTTCTGTTGGTTATGCTCAGCGCGGCGATACAGCAACCACCTGCACCTGAATTTGTCGACGGCGAAGTGCTGGTGAAATTTTCCGACGGCGTTAACGCACAAGCGGTAAACAGCGCGCTGGCCCAGGTTGGCGCTCAGGCAATCGAAACCATCGAATTTGTTGGTGTGCATCATTTAAAAATCACCTCCGAAAAGTCGGTTAAAAAAGCGGTCGACGAATTTTCCGCCCTGCCCAACGTCGTGTACGCCGAACCGAATTATATTTACAGCACAGAAGTCACACCGAATGATCCCAAATACAATCAATTGTGGGGCATGCATAATACCGGGCAAACCGGCGGCTTGTCCGGCGCCGATATCAGTGCGCCGGAAGCCTGGGATATTCATACCGGTAATGGCGCCGTCATCGTAGGCGTTATTGATACGGGCATTGATTACACCCACGACGATTTAGCGATAAATATTTACACCAATCCCGGCGAGGATGCATGGAGCAATCCAAATGATCCGACGACCGGCAACGGCCAGGACGATGACGGCAACGGCAAAGTTGATGACTGGAAAGGCTGGAACTTTGTCAATAATTCGAACAATCCCTATGACGACAATATGCACGGCACACATTGTGCCGGCTCCATTGGCGCCGTCGGTAATAACGGCACCGGCGTCGTCGGCGTCAACTGGAACGTCAAGATGATGCCGTTGAAATTTCTCGACAGCAGCGGCAGCGGTTCATCCACCAATGCCATTAAGGCGATTGAATACGCCGTACAAATGGGCGCGCACGTTCTCAGCAACAGTTGGGGCGGCGGCGGTTTTTCGGCCACCATGGAAGAAGCGATCAAAAAAGCCAATAATGCCGGCATCCTGTTTGTCGCTGCTTCCGGCAACGACGGCACGGACAACGATCTTTATCCCCATTATCCATCAAACTATCAAGTTAATAATGTTGTGGCCGTGGCGGCCTCAGACCACAGCGACAATCGCGCTCTCTGGGGCAGCGGCGGCGGCGATGATGGTTGCGGTTTTGTCTGCTCCAATGCCGTGGCGGCGACGCCCGGTTCCAATTACGGGGCGACAACCGTCGATATTGCGGCTCCGGGTAAGGAAATCCTCAGCACGGTTCCGGGCAACAGTTATGGCGTGCTCTCCGGCACCTCCATGGCGACACCGCATGTGGCCGGTGGCGCGGCGTTGCTGCTTTCGATGAATCCGAATTTGACCATCGATGAACTGAAAGCCGCGTTGTACAACAATGTTGATCCACTGGATGACTTTGAAAACAAAATTGTCTCCGGCGGCCGCATGAATATCTTTGCGGCATTAAAAAGCGTAACACCGGTACAGTGAGATCAGAACAGCAATCCCTCTTTTACACCCCCC
>CAYSNA010000201.1:0-9565 GCA_964432185.1 uncultured Cytophagia bacterium | reverse complement strand
GTACATAAAGTTGTCATGATGAGACTGGTGGTGGCAGCCGCCAATCCGGTTTTTTTCAAAAATGATCTTCGCGATAACGGCACGCGCGCTCCTCTCGGTTTTTACACGATTAACTTTTGTTGATCAACGAGTGTGTGCAACAGATAAACGGCGGATGCCGGATTCCATCCAGCATCCGCCTCCACACAAATTGCAAAAATCATCTTGATACTGCTGATGATTTTTGCCGGACGACTTGACGTCCATGGGAGTAAAAAGAGTAATAACAAAATAAAATTTAAAAGCTTAAATAAAAGTCTTGTACTGTGACTTTATCGTTTTGCTCAAGTGCGCCACGGTTACGTCACTGTTGCAAAAGTAAATAATTTTTAATTGCCATTCAATGAATCAATCTTTATATTTTTTTGCCAGCGCACAAACAACGAATTGAGTGATAATGCCACAATCCATTGATGTTCAAGACAAAAAGGCCACATTACAGGCGATACTGGAGAGCAAGTATTTTAAGGACTCCCAGGTTACAGCAGAACTGCTGGCTTATCTTGCCGATGCGGCAGTCGAAGGTCATACGCCCAAGGAATTGAACATTGCCTATGACTTGTACAAAAATAAAAATTTCGATCCGGCGACAGATTCATATGTACGAACCAATGTTTACAAACTTCGCAAAAAGCTGGAAACCTATTACAAGAATGAGGGCGCTCGCGACAAGACAAGGCTGCGAATTCCGAGGGGGCACTATCACGTCGAATTTTTCATTCATGCAGAATCTGCAAAAAAGTTTTCCAAGCTCTCCCCGTTTTGGGTTCTTTTATTTTTATCCCTTGTGGGCAATATCATGTTGTTTCTGTTTCTGTTTTCCGGACCAAAACAGCCTCACTCAAGCAAACTGCAAACGCACCCGTTTTGGACGGAGCTGGTTCATAGTCCCCTGCCAACCTGCTTTGCCGTCAGTAATATTGTCATGTATATGGAATATGATGAGGAATTTCAGCGCGATCGATGGATCTACGACACGCAGATCTACACACAAGATGATTTTGATACGCTGCGCACCCGTTACCCGCATCGCAACTTTGCTCCGGTGGAGTTCAGTTTTGTGCACATGAGCAACATCCCAAATTTTACCCAAATTATCAGGATCGTTGGCGACGATAACAAGAACGAGATCAAATGGTCCCAAGAGGTTGAATGGCAGGATATTCTAAATAAAAATATTGTGTATGTCGGGGATATCCGAAGTTTAAACAAGCTTGCTGTCATTTTTGACCACTTGCACGTCGGGGTCGAACTGCCCTATATCATCACCTGGAAGGCAAACGAAGGGGACTCGCTGTTTCAGTACGACATCAAGCATCAAAAGGATTATCGTAAAACCTATTCGGTGATCACAAAATTGCCCGGGCCGCAAAACAATGTCATCATTTTAATTCTTGGAACCGGTTATCCGGCGCGAATTTATACCGTGGAACAATTCACTTCAATGGACAATCTCGGCTCAATGTATCAAAACATGATAAATTTACTCGGGGAGACACCGGTTTATTTCGAAATGGTGCTTGAAGTCCAAAGCTTGTATCGCACCGGCTATCAATCTCAAATATTGCATCTGCGAACCATAAAGCCGGATGAGTTTAGCTGGAATTTCTGAACATTCTATATAAGGAGGCGAACGGCGCCGCTATCCAGCTCGTAAACACCGCCGGTAATCAGCAAGGTCCCATCCTTTACGTGCTTGCTTATGGTTTCGTTTTGTCGTAACATCGCGATGATTAATTGAACACGGGTCGTACCGCCCTAGTGTGATTTTACAAATATGAAAGCCTGCTTTTCTCGTACACAGAAACCATTAGCAATTTTCCGTTAAATCCTTCGCTTTGCGAATTAGTAAAATTGTTTTTTGGGACAAGAATGATCCAATTTTTATTAATCATCTCTTTTACACACATATTTACCGACATTATGTTGTTTGACAGCAAAACAGAATTCTGAACTAAAAACAACTCTGTTAGAAACCAAAGTATTCGGAAACAATAAAACAGATTAGACCACGTTGACATCTAGTCGAATCACTTTTTAACCAAAATGTCATTGTGACGATTCTTTAATTCCCTCCATTTCACGTTTGACTTCGGAACGAAAGTTTTTGGGTTTGCCAATTTTGGGCAAACCTAATATTTCCCTGGCCCTGTCCAGTGAATCGTCGATATTGCCGAAAATATTTTCAGTACCAATTTCGTCGACGAGATTGTATTGGGTTAATGCATACAACGGTTGCGCATGCACGCCGGACAGTATAAGATGAGTGCCTTGTTTCAGATTATCCCGCACAATTTCACTCAGCAGATTGAGTCCGGTGGCATCAATAGCCGGAACGTTACGCATTCGCAGAATCATGACAGTCGGTGGACTCTCAACTTGTCTCATAACATCTTTAAATTTTGTAGCCGCGCCAAAAAAGAAGGGACCATTTACTTCATAGACTTCCACGCCATCAGGCACGGATTTATTTTCAATGGCGTTAATATCAGCAACATCATTTTCATCTTTGAGTTCACGTGTTATTACACTCACATTGGAAACATTGATCATCCGCCGCATGAACAAAATGACGGCGAGTACCATGCCGATTTCAATGGCAATCGTCAGATCAAAAATGACAGTCAAGCCAAACGTTGTGAGCAGGACAACAACATCACTGCGGGGACTTTTCAGCAATCGTTTAAAAACATGGAAATCGCTCATATTGTACGACACGACAATCAACACCGCGGCAAGCGCAGGCATGGGGATCAGTTTTGCCCAGCGTCCAAACAACATCATTATGGCCAGCAGTGTGACAGCGTGTACCATCCCGGCAATGGGAGTTCTACCGCCGTTTTTAATGTTAGTCGCTGTTCGCGCAATGGCTCCAGTTACAGGGATGCCACCAAAGAGTGGGGACAAAATATTCGCTACTCCATTCGCAACAAGCTCCATGTTGGATTTGTGCTTGGACCCTATCATACCATCCGCAACAACAGCGGAAAGCAGGGCTTCGATTGCCGCGAGTATGGCAATGGTTGTTGCCGGCAATATCAACATACGAATAGATGCTAAATCCAGGACCGGCAACGACGGTGTGGGGATAGCTGCTGGAATGGCGCCAAAGCGAGATTCAATGGTGGCCACATCCAACCGGAAAAACTGGACAATAAGCGTCGACACAATAATGGCAATAATGGAACCGGGGATTTTTTTAGAAAGTTTTGGCCACAAAATAATAATCGCCAGAGAAAGCATGCCGACAAAAACCGTTTCAAAATGAACGGAAGATAAATGCATGGAATAAACTATCCATTTTTCAATAAATTCCGCCGGGACGTGCGCAATGCCGAAACCGAAAAAATCATTAATCTGACTAGAAAAAATGACTACGGCGATTCCGCTGGTAAAGCCAACCACAACCGGGTAGGGAATAAACTTGATCATGGAGCCGAACTGAGCGAATCCCATGATAATGAGTATTACGCCGGCCATCATTGTAGCGAGCATAAGACCGTTGATGCCATAGTTTTGAATAATGCCATAAACAATGACAATAAAAGCTCCAGTGGGACCGCCGATTTGTACGCGGCTCCCACCCAGAAATGATACAATAAAACCACCGATGACCGCCGTGATTAGACCTTTTTCCGGCGATACGCCCGAAGCAATAGCAAATGCGATCGCCAGCGGGAGGGCGACGATTCCGACAAGAATCCCGGACACAATATCGTTCAACAGTTGGGATTTTGAGATATGCGGAAGCATCGTAAATAATTTAGGCGTAAACATAATTACTCCAAGTCGGATTAACGTGCGAAAATCCAACGACAATACGCAACTATCATATTACTCGCGAATGGATTTCGTCCAGCATTTTCAGCATATTTGAGGATATTTTAAAAGGATAGAAACTCGACAACACCTGATTCAAGATCATATACAGCGCCAACGATGTCCAGTTTGCCAGATTCACAACGTTCCTGAATAGCCTCTGTTCGCCGTAGTTTTTCCACTGAACGCCGCACATTCTCTCGAATCGCGTTTTTCAGTTGATGATCTAAAGGCAATGATGCATCGCCATTTGCTATCGCCGGATCAATGAGTTCAAGAACCTGTTGAATCGCCGATGGAAGAGTCTCTCGTCGATTTGTTGAATCGAGTGCGGCCGTTACAGCACCACAATACTCATGCCCCATGACCACTAACAAAGGAACATTTAGAATATTGACGGCATATTGAGCGCTCCCGAGTGCAGCCGGTCCTAAAATATTTCCAGCCACACGAATGATAAACAAGTCATCAAATCCTTGATCAAAAATCAGTTCGATAGGGACACGGGCATCGGAACAACCGATGATGGCGGCAAAGGGATTCTGCCCAGCCACCAACTTTTGGCGCCATTCCGGAGTTTCATGCGTTTGTTTTCTTTGGCCGTCGACAAACCGAGCGTTGCCGTCGATTAACATTTGCAGCGCTTGCTTTCCAGTCATGTCATTCCCTCAGTTTGGCTGATCATTTTTTTAGCGAATATACAAAAAGAAGATGAGAAGGCATAGGACGAATTGATTTATTAACAATCGCCCTGTGCAAAAGTGGGGGTTTGATACGGTGAGTGGTCGCTGAAACAAAATCTAAAATTCCAGGGTTACGCCGCCAACCGGAAAGGTTTTGTACTGCAGCACCTTGCTGATCGTGCCGTCGTCATTGTATTGATAGTTCCAGATATTATCACGATTGTAAATATTGACGATATCAAAAAACACCACCAGGGTCCATTTGGGAAAAAGAAAGCGGCGGTCGAGCCGCAGATCGAGCCGATGATACGGCGGATATCGATGCGTGTTTAAATCCTGCTGTTCCTCGACAATCCAGCGGCGCAGCTCCGGATAATAGGTCGGTTGCGTGTAGGGTCGGCCGCCAAGATAACGCCATTTCAAGCTGATCTCAAACTCATCCGACGGCATAAACGGCAGGAACGTGAAAACCTTGTACAGCGTTTTTTGCCGCAATTGTTGATACCAGTCCGCCTTGTACCAGCGAAATTTATAGCCGCCCATCAGGGTGAGCACATGGCGATAATCATAATCGGAGGCATAAAAGGTGTCCGTCCGCGGATCGAGCGTTTGCGAAAACGTGCGCGCATAACTAACGATGGTCGAAAAGTTATCCGTCAGTTTCTTTTGCAGGAACAACTCGGCGCCGGTGGCTTTTCCTTTTGCAGCGTTCAGATAGGTGCCGTCATCAAAATCCAACGGATCCTCGGTGGTCAAATTCTGTTTGACCGGAATATCGGAATATTCTTTATAATACGCTTCCAGCGTCAGCTTGATGTCTTCTCGAAAAAGATGATTGATGCCGACAACGTACTGGTCCGTGTATTTGTTGGTCAAATTTTTGTTGGCCGGATTGGCCACCAGTTCGCTCGGATAGGGCGATTGAAAATGTCGACCGTACGCTAGATTCAACGAGGTGATCGGACTGAAACTGTAGGATAAACCGGCGCGCGGACTGATCGACGAAAAATCATTATACTCGAAATAGTCATATCGAACGCCGCCTGTAAGCAATAGTCGTTTGAACAGATTATACGACAGTTGTGCATAGGCCGCAGTTTTGTACGAATTGATTGTGTTGTCAACACGATATTCGGGGTAGGTGCGCGCCACACCGAGGATTGCCTCCGGATCGGGACCGTTCACATCGTAAACAAACAACGTGTCCGCTTCGCCGCGAACGTCATACAAATCATCAACCGCCTTAAAAGAGGCGCCAAAATTCAGTTCCAGTTTTTTCGTCGCCTGCAAAACAAAATCGGTTTTTGCGGTGTATTCGGTTTCACGCGATTCGTTGGTAAAGTACGTTTCGTTCCCCGGGACGCGATACAAATCCACAAAAAAGTTCGTGCTCACGGCGGATAGGGTGGTATACGAGTAGAGATTTTTTCGCCAAAACGTGCGCAGCGTTGCGCCGGCAATATACTGCTCATTGTTCGTGTTGACATTCTCAGCGCCGCGGCCATAGCCCGCTTCATCACCTTCAAGGATATTAATCTTGTCGGCGCCGTACACCGCGTTCACCAGCAGCGTGTTCGATTTGCTCAATCGATAGGTCAGTTTGGCCTGCATGTTATGGTACTGCGGCACCGCGCTCAAACCGACCTGCTTGACCACAAGATCAAGATAACTCTTACGGGCAGACACCATAAAACTGGCTTTGTCGCTGATCGGGCCTTCGAGCAGCACACCGGCGCCGGCCATGCCGAGACTGCCCTCCCAGCGGAAACGATCCCGAGCGCCGTCCCGGAGAGAAATATCCATCACCGACGAGGCGCGGTCGCCAAACTTGGCGGAAAAGGCGCCGGCGTAAAAGTCAATATTTCGCACCATGTAACTGTTGAGCAGATTGATCGGGCCGCCGCCGGCGCCCTGCACAGCAAAATGGTTCGGATTGGGAATTTCAATGTTATCCAGGATAAACAAATTTTCACCGGGATAACCGCCGCGAATGATGATCTCGTTCATCTGATCGCTGCCCGACACAACCGACGGCAGCGATTGCACGGCGCGCTGCACATCCACCAGATCGCCGGCGCTGCGGCGAATTTCCTCAAAATCCATGGAACGCGTGCTGACAATGGCCTCTTTCGGCTGATCAAAATAGCTGGCCGACACCTCGACCTGCTCGCCTTCCAACATCGAAAGCTCGAGGCCAATTTCTACAACCGTGGAGCGGTTTGGATTGACGATGACATTATTTCTTTTGCCGGTAGTGTAACCAAGGTAACGGAATTCCAGATTATAACTGCCGGGCCGCATATTGTCGATGACAAAATTTCCATCCGCATCCGTCGCCGCGCCGACTTGCGTCCCGACCACCAGCACGTTCGCGCCAATGAGCGGCTCGAGGGACTGGTCATCATAAACAGTACCCTTGATCCTGCCATCGATAGCATAGGCGGACGAGGTGATAATGAAAAGGCATGTGATTAAAACG
The DNA here is from genome assembly GCA_964432185.1 of uncultured Cytophagia bacterium. Taxonomy (GTDB): domain Bacteria; phylum Zhuqueibacterota; class Zhuqueibacteria; order Residuimicrobiales; family Krinioviventaceae; genus Kriniovivens. The sequence continues at coordinate 2,545 of CAYSNA010000201.1, read as the reverse complement.
ATAAAATTTTTCACGATTGTTTATCCAATCTTGGAAAAAGCCCGAGTTTAAAATCCTCTTGTATAACCACATTCACTCGGCGAATCATCCTTCTGCCGTGCAAATGGGTCTTTCGGATTTTGAATTAATTGACATCAATATTTCCGACAAGCCGCTCAATGTCCAGCCGTGCGATGCGGGCTTGAAAACGGGCGCTGATGAGCGTATTTTGCGCGCGCGTCAAATTCACCTGCGCGTCGCGGAATTCCAGCGACGTGGCCGAACCCACCTGGTAACGCTCGGATTGCAGTTCGAGATTGCGTTCGGCCGCTTTGACGTTTTTCTCTTCAATATTGACAATCTGTTGTCGCTGCTGAAACAGCAGATATTTTTCTTTCACCAGACCATCGACAAAATTTTCGGCGTCTCGTAACGCCAGTTCCTGGTTTCTCGCATCCACCCTGGCGTTTTGCAGGTTGATGTTTCGACGAAAACCGCTGAACAGATTCCAGGACAACGACAGCGCCACACTTTGATCGGTGTTTTGGGATTCGATACGCGGCGGGAAAAACGATTCACCGGCAGCATCGCGCTCGGTGACGCGATCAAAATAAGAATAGCCGGCATTCAGCGACAAGCGTGGGAAAAAATCGGCTCGCGCCAATTTCACGTCATTGTCAGCAATAATTTTACTTTGCCGGACCAGAATGAGCGTGCTGTTGCGTTCTCGACCACGTTCCTGCAACTCCTCGTAGGTCAAGGACAGTGGGTTCACATCAATAATTTGTTCAACCTCAAGCTCGCTATCCGGATTTTGTCCGAGCAGAATATTCAGATCCTTGCGCGCGATCGCAACATCCAGTTGACGTTGCAGCAGCACGCTATGATCCTGATTGTAGGACACCTCGGCGTTGAGCAGATCAACCGATGACGCGCCACCCAGTTCGTTGCGGATTCTCTCCTTGTTCAGGCGGGTCTCGGATATCTCAAGCGTTGCGCGTGCCACCTGCAACAGTTGCTCCTGTTGCACCAGATTAAAATAACCGGCGAGAATGGCCACAACCGTATTTTCAATCGTGTTGCGCGCCTGCGTTTTGCCAAGTTTTTCCAGCTCGCGCCATTGATTGTTATCGACAAACATGCGAAAACCGTCAAACAACGTCCAGTCGAGCGAGACTTGTCCGCCGGTAACCGACGATTCCGACGATCCAATACTGAAAGAATTGTTCGTCTCTTCCTCGGACTGCGACAGCGAGTAATTGCCGGAGACATCCAGCATCGGCATAAAATTGGCGCGGCCCAGGCTGCGATTGTTTTCGGCAATCTCGGCATTGTTGCGGGCAATTTGAATATTGTAATTATTTTTCAGCCCCAGCTCAATGGCCTTTTCAGCCGTCAGGATGGTCTGTCCGAAAACAACGGTATTGAACAGCACAGCCATGACGAATATTTTTTGAACGAGTCTTTTCATTTTTTTATCATTCATTTGTGGTTAATCAATGCGCGCCGCGGCCAGCTCTTTGATGGCCGGTTCGACGGATTCCGGGCTCACGCGCTCGCCGGTCCACAGGCGTACCCACAGTACGCGCAACTGGTTCAACACCAGATAGGTTGCGGGCAAAACGACGAGAATTAAAAACGTGCCGAACAGCAGGCCATAGGCCACGGACACCGCCATGGGGATAAGGAACTGCGCCTGTAGACTGGTCTCAAAAATAATCGGCGCCAGGCCGATGGAGGTGGTGATGGTCGTCAATAAAATTGGCCGCAAACGAGTGATACCGGCGTTATAGACCGCGTCGAAGACCGATTCTCCGGCGCGCAAATTTCGATTCACCTGATCGACCAGCACAATGCTGTCGTTGACAAAAATGCCGGTCAGCGCGATGATGCCGTAAATCGACAGCGTGTTCACCTGGATGCCCTGAATGCCGTGGCCCCAAAACGCGCCAATAATGCCGAACGGAATGAGCGCGAAAATAATGCCCGCCTGCGCCACGGAGCGAAAGACCAGAATGACCAGAATGAACATCCCGGCGATGGCGAGCGGAAAAGTCCGTCCGAATGACGCGTTGGTTTTGGCCTGGTCGCGCGACTGGCCCTCAAACGACACCTGAACGCCCTGCACCTGCGCCAACACTCGCGGCACAACATTCTCGCGGATGTCCGCCAGAATGGGCGGCAAATCGATACCCGCATCGGCGAGATCGGCTTCGACGGTCACTTGACGTTTTTTCTCAAGATGATCGATCGAGGTGATGCCGCGCGCCAGTGTATAATCTGCCAATTCGCCGAATGGATATTCCGAGCCATCCGGCGTGCGGATGCGCATCCGGTCGAGGAATCCGAGCGATGATCGATCCTCTTCCCGGTAACGAACCCAGACGCGGATTTCATCCTTGCCGCGCTGGATGCGCTGCACTTCCTGGCCGAAAAATCCCTGTCGCACCTGACCGGCGACATCTCGCAGCGTCAATCCCAACGCATAGGCGCGCGGTTTCAACGTGATGTCAATTTCTCGCCGGCCCTCTTTGTTCGAGTCGGTCAAATCGCGCAATGTGGAAAA
>CAYSNA010000200.1:0-9599 GCA_964432185.1 uncultured Cytophagia bacterium | reverse complement strand
TAGTTGAAATATTCAATTAACGGAGTCGTGTTAGGATTGGCATCGAGCTGCGGCCCGGCTGTCAATTTGCGCTGTAGGTCCGCGAATGCTTCGAACTCGTGTTTCTCACTTACGGACTGATCGATAAAATGCAAGATCAAAAGACCGGAAAAGTTTGGGGATATCTCTTTAATACTTTGAGGCAAGGATTCTATATAGCGTGGATAATCAACAAACGGTTTAAATTCCACTACTTCCTTCACATTCTTGGCAATAACCAGGTAAGGTTCCGGTGCCGGAGCGTCGCGTTCAATAATAAAAACAATTTGATCAAAATCGTCAGGAACCTGTGCTGGTAGGTGTAAATTGATCCAAAAGGTTAACAAAAAAATGAGTTGAACGACATGGATAGCCTGCTTCTCGAAAATGAATGCATTGCATTTTCTCATCACACACCTCGTCGAATTTTAGAGCAAATCTACGCCTGACATGCTAATAAATGATACAACCACATTTTGCAAAAAGTGAAATTATTGAATGCACGTTTCCACGCTATTCATCAATGATAAAATTTCGATTTATTCAAAAAATAACAAGGTAATGCTCTTCATAATTGTAAAGATGTAATTTAACAACTGCAGGTAGTATTATGATATAAACTTTATTATAAAATCAAAGCTTTTTTATCTCAAAATTTGAAGCAGTCAGGAATTAATCATTTATTGTACCGAGTTTTGCTAATCATCTTCCCAGTCTTCTTCCTCGCCCCACTCATCTTCGAATTCGTCCCCGTTCTTGTCTCGAATAAACCAGGCGACGATGAACAACGCGGCGCCGGTTATAATAAATATAAACTTGAAAACGGTGACGAGTGTGAGTCGATTTTCCAGCTTGAGTATGAGCTGCTCATTCAGTTGCGCGTCGGTCTCGGCCGTTTCACTGGCGGAATTGTTTTCGGAAAATTCCGCCAGCTCATAATCAACGTGTTCTGCGATTAAACGGCTTTTCAAATGTTGCACAAACAACACGTGCAGCGCTATCCCAAGCAGCATTGAACAAAGCGCGACAATGATGAGTGTTTTGAATTTCTCATTCATCTAGGTGATTGCAAAAAGTTACTGCTTGTCGTAAACTAGTTTCATTTCATTTTCGCCCCAGGGCGAATTCGACTTGGCATTTACCACAAGCACCTTGTCGTCCATTGACCATTTTTGTTCAAACTGCATTTCATTGGTCTGACCATCGCGTTCGAATGTCCGTTTGGTTTTGATCACCAAAACATCATCCGACAGCATCGCGTTCGACACGGCTTCGCCCCACTGCGATTCCTGTTTGCAATCCTTACCATCCAGCGTCATCTCTTCCGTATTGGTGCGATCGCTGCCGTCTCGGCCTTCACGCGTGCTTTCAATTTTGAGAGAATTTTCCTTTTGCTCAACGACCATTTTCTTCACGGCCATGCGCGCACCAGGGCCGTCGCCAAGTTCACTTTTCTCCGTATTCAACACCCACGTGCCGCTGAAATCCACCGCAAGAACCATCGTGGATAATAAAACAACCAGCACAAAAATCATTAAACTTTTCATCATACTCTCCGTTTTTATTGGTCAGATTATTTCTTCTCGTAGACCAGCTTCATTTCGCGCTCACCGCGCGAAGATGACGATTTGACCGCAACAACAAGCTCCGTTTCCGATTTTAATTCCCACGTTTGATTTGTGGTGGATTCAAAGGTTTCGCCGTTTCGTTCCATTTTTCGCATCGTTGTCACAACAAGTTTTCCATCTTCAAGCTTGGCCGAACTCACCGTCTCGCCGCGGTCATTCGAGGTTTTCTGCTCCTTGCCGTCCAGCGTCAACTCTTCTACTCTGACGCGTTCTTCGCCATCCCGACCTTGAGATGTGGACTCAATTTTAATGTCCTTGTCTGTTTGCGTCACAACCATTTTGGACGCGGCCATTCGGCCTCGTCCGCCTTCGCCCAGTTCGCTCTTGTCCGAATTGAGCGCCCAGGTGCCGGAAAAATCAGCCGCCATTAAAGAAAACGCCAACAGGACAAACACAAAAACGATGGATAAATTTTTCACTTTACACCTCCGTGTGTTAAATGGTTTTGTTTTTTAAATAGATAATAAATTGGGATGCCAATCGCGACGGTCAACAGGGCTATTGATGATTCAACTGGTCGCTCACAAAATGCGAGTACTAAAATCAACACACCTATGATAATATAAAGAATCTGCACAATTGGAAAGCCAAATTTTTTCGAACAACTTTTTCCTGACCGCAGCTTGAAAACGCCGAACACGGCAAGGATCGGAAATATCCCCAATGAAAATCCCATGTAGGTGAGAATCTGATCGAACGTGCCGGAGATGACCAAAACAATTGAAATGAGACCTTGCAGGGCAACGGCCCGTGTCGGTACGTGGTATTTTGGGTGAAGCTGCGCAACGGATTTGAAGAAATAACCGTCCTGCGCCATGGCGTAATAAACACGCGGTCCTAAAATAATAAAAGCGCTGAGCGACGAAAAAAGCGCAAAGGCAATAAGGACGGAGAAAATCAGCTCGACCGGACCGCCGAACAATTTTTGCATGGCGAGGCCGCCGATTGAAATAACGCCGTGCATGTCCTCAGGCGGCAGGGCGTAAACGAACAAAAAATTCAGTAAAAAATAAAGGGCCGCCACGAGCGCCGTGCCGAGCCATAACGACCGCGGCAACGTTTTTTCTGGCTGCTGAATTTCCGAGCCGATATACACAGCGGCATTCCAGCCGCTATAACCGAACATGATCCACATGAGTGCAAGGCCGATCGTCTTCCATCCGTTAAAATTCAGCGAGAATGGCTGCCCCTGCGTAAAATGTGCAAGATGACCATTGCCAAGCGACAGACCGATAAAAATCAGACCAAGGATCAAACCGACTTTGAGCAGAGTCAAAGCATTCTGAATGCGTGCGCCAAACTCGATGCCGCGCATGTGAATGAGCGTAAAGAGCAAGATGACGAAAATCGCCAACAGATTTTTTGACGCTGGAATCGATAGTCCCAGCGAACCGCCAAGATCGGCGATTTGTGGAAAGGCGCGGACAAAGTACTCGGAAAAGCCAAGCGCCGATGCCGCGATGGGCGCGGAAAATCCAACAATAAAAGAGACCCAGCCGCTTAAGAAACCGGTTAGCGGATTATAAAGTTTGGACAGGAACGTATACTCACCCCCGGCATGCGGCATGGCGGCGCCAAGTTCGCCATAACTGAGCGCGCCGCACAGGGCAACGAGTCCGCCAACAATCCACAAGACCAGCATCAGGATTGGATTTTTCAAATCCGCCATCAACAGGCCGGATGTAGTAAAAATGCCCGCGCCGACCATATTGGCGATGACGATATTGGTGACCGGAAACAGCCCAAGCCGACGCTGCATGTTCGAGTCCGTCATGGTTATTTTTCTGCTTTTTTATAGCTGATGGACACACCGCCGCCGCGGGAGTCGATGGTCGTTTCATAATTCGGCAGGCTTTGGACATGGTCGATAAAGTCGCCAATGCCGCCGCCACGTCGGCGCATGGAGATATTATGCGCGGTAAAACACCCACCCACTTCCAGCTTGGGATCAACATCAATAAAATATTGTGTGTACCATTCTTTGTCCGCATCGCTAAAAACAAAATCGAACGGGCCGTCAAGTTCCTTAACCAATTGGTGCGCATCGGCGAGGCGCGCGTCAATGTAATCGGAGAGCCCGGCTTTTTTAAAGTTCTCCAAAGCGATGGCGTGACGACGTTCATCAATATCAATGGTGATGAGTCTGCCGCCGGTCTTGCTCAGCGCCCAAGCCATCCAGATGCCCGAATGACCGGTTGAGGTGCCGATTTCCAGCGCGCGTGTGTACTGCCCTTTGATGATAAGATCATACAGCAACTGTCCATCCGAGGCCGGAATATTCATATCTCGCCAGCGCACATCGCTGTTGAGGAAGGCTTTGACTTTTTGGTCGAGTTCCGGATTATCAATCAACTCTTTGGCTTCGCCAAACGTCGCCAACATCAGGTTAAACAATATCAGCATAATAAAAAAGCCAATTTTCATATCTGTACCCCAGTTGTTTACGGCCATTATTAAAAAGCCCGGACATACGGCCCGGGCTTTATCGAGGAGGTATCACGAAACCTACTGTTTATCATAATAGGCTTTAGATTTCATTTCGCCCATCGGCGTATCGCGAATGGTCTCAACCACCAGGCCTTTGCCGTCATCAACAAGTTGCCATGTGGCGGTGCTGGTCATTTCCATTTCCTCACCGTCGCGTTCCATGACGCGCACGCTCTCAACATTCATGACGCCGTCTTTCATTTTTGCGGTATTTTCAGTTTTACCGCCACGGCGACCTTCTGACTTTGTTTTTTTGCCGGATAAATCGTAGACATCTTCCATTTTTCGTTCTTCGCCATCACGACCGGCAAATGTGCGGCTCACCGTAACCTTGTCACCTTTTTGTGTGATGACCATGTCCGGAGGCGTAAATCCACGGCCGCCGCCAGGGCCGCCGCCAAACTCTGGCATTTCGCTTTTTTCTTTATTGAATTTCCAGGACCCGGAAAAATCGACGTCAGCGGCAAACAATGTAACGCTGAGGAGTAAAACCAAAATCACCGATGTAAATCTCATTTTAAATCTCCTATGATGAATTGTGTTGTAAAAAAGGACGAATGGGTGACTAAAAAGTTCTGCGATTTTCAGTTATCGCGGATTCTTGAATAAATTTTCGCAACGTTTAAAACTTGCGAAAGAAGCATACATTTACTACTTTTCCCCATGCAAACCATCGCACACTATACATCTCAATGTTCCACGCAGCCATTCGCTTAGCTTCCTCATTAAAAGGTTGGAGGTCCATGTGAAATTAACAAATGACAGAGTAAAATTTACCGAAAAGGTTGGATACGGTCTCGGTGATACAGCGTCCAATCTTTACTGGCAAATGTTTGTCAATTTCCTGATGTTTTTTTATACCGATATTTTTGGCATTTCCGCCGCTGCTGTGGGCACAATGCTCATGGTATCCCGTTTTTGGGATGCGGTGAATGATCCACTGATGGGAATTATCGCGGATAGAACGAATACCAAATGGGGACGATTCCGGCCGTACTTGATCTGGATGTCCGGCCCCTTGGCCGTCATCGGCGTATTGACTTTTTTAACTCCCGATTTTAGCCCGTTCGGCAAACTCGTCTATGCCTACATCACCTACACCCTCATTATGATGGCCTATACCGCCATTAATATTCCTTACTCTGCATTATTGGGCGTTCTCTCGCCAAGCACCCAAGTACGAACCGGCGTCGCCACCTATCGTTTCGTTTTGGCTTTTGTCGGCGCGTTTATCGTCCAGGGACTTACTCTTCCGCTTGTCGGATTTTTTGGCGGCGGAAATCAGGCTGCCGGATTTCCATTGACCATGGCAGTGTTCGGTGTCCTGGCAATTATACTCTTCTATATTACCTTTGCCACGACAAAAGAACGTGTACAGCCCATAAGCAGCGAAAGAACACCGTTGAAGAACGATATCAGTGATTTAATTCATAATCGCCCCTGGATGATTTTGCTGGTGATGGGCATTTTTACATTGGGTTATATTATTGTTCGAAGCGGAACGATCTTGTACTACTTTAAATATGTTCTAAATAATGAACTTCAAGCTTCATTGTTTATGGTGCTGGGAACAGTCGCGGTAATCGCCGGCGTAGCCTGCACGCAATTCTTTTCCAAGATTCTCGGCAAGAAGAAATTTTATCTGATCGTTATGACGTTGACGACAATTTTGACCGTGCTCTTTTACCTAATCCCCAATGACCGGATTATTATGATCTTTGCGGTTCACATCCTCATTTCGTTTATCATGGCGCCGCAAGCCCCATTACTCTGGTCCATGTACGCCGACACAGCCGATTATTCCGAGTGGAAAAACGGTCGTCGAGCTACCGGTTTGGTTTTTTCGGCGGCGACTTTTGCGCAAAAATTCGGCATCGCGTTGGGTGGCGGATTAGCCGGATGGCTTTTGGCCATATTTGGTTTTGTTGCCAACCAACAGCAATCCCCAGAAACGATCAACGGCATTCGCATGATGATGAGTTTTATTCCGGCCATTGGAACAGCCATCGCAACAATTGCAGCGATTTTTTACGAACTGGATGACAAGACGATGCAGAAAATTGAAATGGATTTATTAGAAAGAAGAGAAAGCGAAGTTTAACATGAAAAAGATATTTTTAACCATTACCGCACTTGTTCTTATGTTTACAAATTTCGCTTTCAGCATAGAGCTGGTTAACAGCGAAACCGAAAAAAAGATCGATGCTCTCCTTGAAAAAATGACGCTGGAAGACAAAATCGGCCAGATGATCCAGCGTAACTCGCAAGGCGATTCGAAAGAATTTCAGGACATGATTCGCAACGGTCAAATTGGTTCTGTGCTCAACGAAATCAATACTGATCTGTTGAACAAGATGCAAAAAATCGCGGTGGAAGAAAGTCGGTTGGGCATTCCGCTCATCATCGGTCGCGATGTCATTCACGGCTTTCAGACGATTTTTCCCATTCCCCTCGGACAGTCGTGCAGTTGGAATCCGGATCTCGTTGAAGCGGGCACGCGGATTTCCGCCATTGAAGCGCGCTCGGTTGGCGTGAACTGGACGTTCGCGCCAATGATGGACATTGCCCGCGATCCCCGCTGGGGCCGCATTGCCGAAGGCTACGGCGAAGATCCCTATCTCGCCAGCCAGATGGCCGCCGCCATGGTTCGCGGTTTCCAGGGCGACGATCTGTCCGATCCCAATTCGCTTGCCGCGTGTATCAAGCATTTTGCCGGCTATGGCGCGGCAGAAGGCGGACGCGATTACAACACCACCTATATCCCGGAACAGTTGATGCGCGATATTTATCTGCCGCCATTTCACGCCAGCGTTAAAGCCGGCGCGGCCACGCTGATGACGGCGTTTAACGATATCAACGGTATTCCGGCATCCGGCAATGAGCTGCTGCTGCGAACCATTCTCAAAGGTGAATGGAATTTCCAGGGATTTGTCGTCAGCGATTGGGCATCGATCACGCAAATGGTGCCGCACGGCTATTGCGCGGATCATAAAGAAGCGGCGGAAAAAGCCGTGCAAGCCGGCGTGGATATGGAAATGGAATCGCCATCCTATAAAGATCATTTAAAAGAACTTGTCGAGGAAGGCACTATTTCCGTCGAGCTTTTGGATGACGCCGTTCGCCGCATTTTACGCGTTAAATTTGCCCTCGGCTTGTTTGACAATCCCTACACCGATTCGTCAAAATACCCCGCCCTGCTGAATGAAAAGAACCTTGCGGCGGCTAAAGAGGCGGCGAAACAAAGTGTCGTGCTGTTGAAAAATGACGGCAATGTGCTACCCCTGTCGAAAGACATCAAAGTTGCTGTCCTTGGCCCGTTGGCGGATGCGCCCCACGAACAAATGGGCACATGGGCGTTTGACGGTAAAAGCGAATTTTGCCAGACACCGATTATGGCCCTGCGTCAGATCCTCAAGCCGGAACAGATCAACTATGTTCAGACGTTGGAGTACTCGCGGTCATACGATACATCGCAGTTTGATCAAGCCGTCGCGGCGGCAAAAAAATCCGATGTTGTTTTGATGTTTATGGGTGAAGAAGCCATTCTCTCCGGTGAGGCCCACTGCCGCGCCAATATAAATTTGCCGGGCGCGCAGGAAGAGCTCATCAAAGCGGTTGCTGAAACCGGCAAACCCGTTGTATTGGTGATTTTGACCGGACGCCCCAATACCATCGGCAACATCTTGAACGACATCGATGCGCTGCTGTACGCGTTCCATCCCGGCACCATGGCCGGTCCGGCGCTGGCTGATCTGATTTTTGGCGAAACATCGCCGTCCGGAAAATTGACTGTGACCTTCCCCACGGTCGTCGGACAAATCCCCATGTACTATAATCACAAAAACACCGGACGCCCGCCGCAAGCCGAATCGTGGGTGCATATCGATTCCATCGGTATCGGCGCCTGGCAAACGTCGCTGGGCAACGAGTCGCATTATCTCGATGCCGGCTTTTTGCCGCAATATCCGTTTGGCTATGGTTTGACCTATACAACGTTCGAATATGACCATTTGAAATTGTCCGCCAATAAAATTAAAATGGCTGAAACTCTGACCGTTTCCGCCACCATTAAAAACACCGGCTCGGTTGAGGCGGTTGAAATCGTGCAGCTTTATATCCGCGATCTGGCGGCCAGCATCACCCGGCCCGTGCGCGAACTCAAAGGGTTTCAACGTCTAAATCTTAAACCCGGAGAAAGCAAGACCGTTAAATTTGAATTGACCAAAGATGATCTGGCCTTTCCGGGGCAAGACATGACAATGGTGACCGAGCCGGGACAATTTCACGTGTGGATTGCGCCATCGTCTGACAGCGGTCTGATGGGTGAATGTTCGATTATCGAATAGCATAGATTGAGTAACTGGATCCTTAATCAGAATAAATAGTTATAAAATTTCAGTATGATTTATTTTGTAACACAGAGATTCACAAAGTACAATGGAGATTCACAGAGTTTTGATCTCCGTGAAGCTGAAGCTTTTTATTGCTTCGAGTTCCTCCGTGTAATTTTTAATACTTTGAAAAAGAAATCGGATTTTTCGTACCGGTTCTATCCGAATAAGGAGGCACATTTACATGAGTCGAAAAACGATGACAATAATTGTCCTGCTTGTGGGCATCTCAATTCAATTTTTTATCGCATGTTCTTCACCGGCGCCCAAGTCTGCCGAGCCCGTTTATGATTTGACGCAGCAAAAATGGTATGGCCGCTGCATCAGCTACTCGGGCTATCGCGAAGGCCAAAATCCTGACACGCAAACCTATCCCACTCAAGAGCAGGTGCTGGAAGACTTGAAAATCCTCGAAAAGAACTGGGTGATGATCCGCACCTATGGCTCGGACCAGCACAGCGAAGATGTCCTGCAGGTCATCCGCCGGGAAAATATCAAGCTGAAAGTCATGCTTGGCATGTGGCTGGACGGCGATCCCAAAGATATTGGCGACAACGAAAAACAAATTACCACGGGCATTCGACTGGCAAACGAATATAAAGATATTGTCGTGGCGGTGAACGCCGGAAATGAAGTTCTGGTGCACTGGTCCAACCACATACTGCCGGAAGAAACGGTGATCGAGGCGGTCAAACGAGTGCAGGATGCCATCGAACAGCCGGTAACCGTCGCCGATGATTTTCTCTTCTGGCGTGAGCACGGACAAAAACTGGCCGATGTCGTCGATTTCGTCACCATGCACACCTATCCCATGTGGGGCAGACAGGATATTGACACGGCCATGCCGGTGACCATCGAACATTTCGAGAGCGTCAAAAATGCGCTGCCGGGTAAAACCATCGTCATTGGCGAAGCCGGCTGGGCGACTTACACCGTGGGTGAATTGCACGCCCCGCGCGCCGGTGACGAGACCAAGCAGACACGCTATTTTAATGAGCTGATGGCCTGGTCGAAAGAAAACAACGTCAATGTGTTTTTCTTTGAAGCATTTGACGAACCGTGGAAAGGCAGCGGC
>CAYSNA010000199.1:0-9611 GCA_964432185.1 uncultured Cytophagia bacterium | reverse complement strand
GAAGACCATGCCGTGCGGGGTCAGGAACGGTGTGGGCGCCGGGCGCCAGCCGAGCTGCTCGGCGAACAGGAGCAGGTTCTGGGATGACCTCGCCGAGAAGACGCTGCTGGACCAGGCGTTCAAAGACCTGATTTTCAATCTGCTGCAGCTGGTAACCTTCCGGTTCAGCCCCGGTTTGATCCCGGCGCGCCTTGAGCTCCTGGCGATACATATTGTTGAATTCATCATATGTAATATCCTGGCCGTTGACCTGGGCAATGACGCCTTGTGGACGACGGCTCTGGAATCCGCCCATACCCCAGTCAAATATAATGGTGGCGATAAATGCGAGAACAAGTATTAATAAAATCGTTTTCATGCTCTCGCGCATTTTGTTCATGACAGCCATGCTTATGACCCTCGTTTCGTGTTAATTACTTTATAACCAGTTAAAAATTTCGAAAAATAAAACCGAAAAATATAGTTGAAAAATGCTTTAAAATCAAGGTCTTTTTCCAGTTACATGGATTCGTCCCGGACCGTGTGCTGTGATTCGCCCGATGATTGCTATGGATGTATCGCATTTTTCGTTTAATGCCGACAGAAAATTATCCGCATCAGCCGGATGAATGGCAAAGAGCAAACCGCCGGAGGTTTGGGCGTCGGCCAGCAGAATTTTTTGTGTGCGCGACAGCTCGGCATCAAAGAAAACGTGGGCGGCAATATAGTCCAGATTGTCCAGCGAACCGCCTGGAATGGCGCCGGCACTGGCCAGGTCGGCGGCCCCGGCAAGGACCGGAATGTGCGGCAGATAAAGTTCGGCATCCACACTGCTGGCGCGGGTCATTTCACTCAAATGACCGAGCAGGCCAAAACCGGTCACATCCGTGCAGGCGTGGATATGGAATTGTTGTCCCACCTGCGCAGCCGCTTGGTTGAGTGTGCTCATAACGCGAATGGCTTCTTTTTCCATTTCAGTGGTGGTCATGCCGCGTTTCATCGCCGTGGTGATGATACCCAAACCAAGCGGTTTGGTGAGCACTAAAACATCGCCGGGCTGGGCGCCGCCGTTGCGCCAAATATTGTGCGGATTGACTTTGCCGGTAACGGCCAGGCCGTATTTCGGTTCCGTATCATCCACCGTATGGCCGCCAATAATGGCGATACCGGCTTCACCGGCCTTGTCGAGCGCGCCGCGCAGCATGGCATCCAGAACCTGCATCGGCAATCTGTTGGATGGAAACCCAACAATATTGAGAGCGAACAACGGCTCCGCTCCCATGGCGTAAATGTCACTCAACGAGTTGGCTGCGGCAATCGCGCCGAAATCATATGGATCATCAACAATAGGCGTGAAAAAATCGACGGTTTGAACAAGCGCCGTTTGCTCATCAAGCTTGTAAACGGCGGCATCGTCGGCGAATTCGGTGCCGACGAGGATGTTGGCGTCGTTCGGGCGGGGCAGCGATTGCAGCACTTTTTCCAAAACTTGCGGGCGCAGTTTGCAGGCGCAACCGAGACCATGGGTAAAATGCGTTAATTTGATATCACCGGTTGCGGCAACGATCTCCGTTGTGCTGCCGCGTAAATTGTGTATGACTTTAGTGATTTTTTTTATGGCGCGCTCAATTTCCTGCTCCGTCGTTTGAACGCCGACTGAAAATCGGATCGTGCCCATCGCCCATTCGGTCGGCACTCGCATGGCCTCAAGCACGTGCGATACGGTAATGTCCGCCGAGTGGCACGCCGCACCGGCCGAAGCAGAGATCGAATCGAGCTCATCCAGAATTGTATTGGCCTCCAGTTTGTAAAAGCTGAGGCTCACCGTATTGGGCAGACGTTTTTCCGGATGGCCGTTGAGCCGAACGCCATCGAGTTTTTCGAGACCAGCCAGCAATTGCTCGGCACGCTCTTTTAACCTCTGTTGATTCTGCAACAGATCGATACCGACGCTCTCACATGCTTGCCCCAGCCCAACGATCTCCAGGATATTTTCAGTACCGGCGCGACGATCAAATTCATGATTTGCCCCGTGAATTTGTTTTTCCAGTTCAATTCCGTGCCGAACATACAGCGCGCCGATTCCTTTCGGAGCGTAAAATTTATGGCCGGCGATGCTGAGCATGTCGACGCCAAGTTCATCTATTCTAACAGGAATTTTACCGACGGACTGGGCCGCGTCCGTGTGAAAGATGATGTTGTGGTTGCGGGCGATCTGGCTCAGCTCGGCTATCGGTTGTATGGTGCCGACTTCATTATTCGCATGCATAATGCTCGCAAGAATGGTTTCCGGCCGGATAGCCTTCGCAAAGTCCTGCACATCAATCATGCCGAATTCATCAACCGGCAAAAAGGTGATGGAAAAGCCGTGTTGTTCGAGATAACGGCAGACTTCCAGCACGGCCGGGTGTTCGATCTGAGATGTGATGATGTGTCTGCCTCTGTGTTGATGCGCAAAAGCATAGCCCTTGATCGCCAGATTGTTGGCCTCACTGCCGCCGCTGGTAAAAATGATGTCATCAGCGTCGCAACCGAGCATGCCGGCTATTTGTGAACGCGCTTGTTCCAACGCCAATTTCGCCTGCACCCCGTACCAGTGCGTGCTCGATGGATTGCCGAACTTTTCATCAAGGTAGGGCAGCATGGCCGCTTTGACCTCGGGACGAATCGGCGTTGTGGCGTTATAATCAAGATAGATATAATCCATGGCATCCTCAATAATTCAGTGTGTTTTTCGAGTTGGACACGTGAATAATCAAATTTTAGCAGAATTTCTAAAAATGAAAGTTTGACATGTCAGGTTCAAAAATCGGTGCTGCATGACAATGTTCACCAAACCGCGCCGGATGTTTTTTCGTTGATTCTTTAGCCGAAATTGGTTATAATGGCAAAATTCAATTGGAGCACATCACATGTGGGTGGACATTTTCCTCGCAAGCCTTTGGGGCGGTTTTGTTTCTCTTGATACAACAGCCCTGATGCAAGTCATGCTGTCGAGACCGCTGGTTTCCTGTTCGGTCATCGGGCTGATTTTAGGAAATTTTCCGCTCGGCTTTCTCGTTGGAATTGTTTCGGAACTGCTGTACATCAGCGAATTACCCGTTGGCGCCGCCAGGTTTGCCGAGAGTAATGTTGGTTCCACCACGGCAGCGGCGATCGCCATTTTGGTGACCGACCACCTGCCAACGCGGCCGTACATGGTTATTGCCGCGGCGCTCCTTTTGACCGTTGTGATCAGTTCACTCGGTGGTCGTCTGGTCTTGTCCATGCGCTCGATCAATGGCCAAATTTATGAAAAATTTGCCTATAAAGAAAGGGTGTCCCCAACACAAATTAATATCGCCCAGTTGTTCGGTATTGTTATGGCGTTCCTGTTGGGTTTTGTCATTGTCTTTTTGTCCTGTTTTGTTTTCGAGAACGTCCTGGTGTGGTTGCTCAGTCGGGTGCCGGAAAAATATGACATGATATTTAAACCTGTCATTGGAAGTGTGCTGGCTGTTGGCTGCGTCTTTTTGATTCAACATTTTTGGAGACAAAATGCGAAAAAGTGGATCGTGCTGATCGGTTTGTCCGTCGGCCTTGTTCTGTTTTTTCTGCTATCATGAAAGCGCTGAAAACAAAATATATTGATCGCATCAATATATTTCTTCGATGCATGGTCATCCAGGCGTCATGGAATTATAAAGCGCTGATTGGCATGGGATTTTGTTTTTGTCTCATTCCCATGGCGCGGCGCTTGTACTCATCGCCACAAGAGCGTGGTGAGTTTTTGCACCGGCATCTTGAATATTTTAATGCGCATCCTTATTTCGCCTCCTACTGCCTCGGCGCGGTGGTGAATCTTGAAGAAGAAGCGCTGGAGCAGCGTGCGGACACGCAGCAGATTTCACTGTTTAAGGAGCGAATGGCCGGACTTCTCGGCGCTCTGGGCGACGAGTTGTTCTGGAATCGAACAAAACCGGTCTCCATTGCGCTGGGAATGTGTCTGGCACTCACCATCGGCTGGTATGCGTTGCCGGTCTTTTTGATCGTTTATAACGTGCCACATTTTTACATCCGGTTGAAGGGCTGGCGCACGGGATATCAACTCGGTTTTGGCATTGTCAATGAATTGTCCATGAGTCGCTTTCAGACCTCCATGGATATACTGTCAATGACCGGCCTTTTTCTCGCCGGCGCCTTGTTGCCCTTGTCCGCCTGGTGGAGCCGGCAGCAAAGTTTTTCCGTTTTCGTGTCATTCGTCCTGTCCACGGCATTGATGTTTTTATTGATCAAAATAAAAGTGTCGATAAAATTTATCATCCTGGCCGCTATCGGAGTCGGTATTATCACAGGTCTGATTTTCTCTTTGTAAAGGAATTTTTTAGAGTTTTGTATGGTCTCAAAAACTTTTGTAGTGCAAAATAAATATGGTATTCATGCACGGCCGGCGCGGCTCATTGTCGAGACAGCGATGAAATTTCAATGCGATGTCCATATTGCCAAAAATGGCGAAGAGATCAATGCCAAGAGCATCATGGGCATTTTGATGCTCGAAGCGCGCAAGGGCACCGAGCTTATCATCAAGTGCAATGGCGCTGATGAAAATGAAGCTGCGGCTGCACTGGAGCACACTTTTTTCGAAATTGCAAAAATGCAGGAAGATGGGGCTGTATAAGGAGCGAGCATGGCGAAAGGGCGCGAAATACGCTTTGACGGCATAGCAGCATCGCCGGGTATTGCTATCGGCAAGGTGCTGGTCATTGGTCGGAGACCGATCAAGGTTGAGCGAAAAGTGGTGGCGGCTCAAGAAGTTGAGGAGCATCTCCTTAAACTTGGTGAAGCGTTAAACCGAGCCAAGGCGGATATCCAAAAATTGTATGATAAGGCACTGGCCTCGTATGGCGAAGATGCGGCGCAAGTTTTTAGCGCTCACAAGTATATTCTGCAGGATCCGATGATCCTCGAAGAAACGGAAAAGAAAATTCGCGACGAAATGATGAATGCCGAATTTGCCTTTTCCGAAGTGATGGACAAATATATCGCCATGCTGCAAGGTATGCAGGATGACGTGTTTAAATCCCGCACCGCCGATGTCAATGATTTAAAACGCCGCGTCATTCGCCACATCCTCGGCACCGCGTCGCCGAGACGCGTGCTCGATACGGATGAACCGGCAGTGGTTTTTGCCCGCGAACTGACGCCCTCCGATACCATTCGCCTTGACAAATCCAAGGTGCTTGGTTTTGCGATGGATTTTGGCGCCCGAACCTCACACGCCACCATCCTGGCGCGCTCGATCCGCGTTCCGGCTGTGGCCGGTTTAAAGACAGCGGGGCCGTCCGTCCAAAGCGGCGCCACGGTCATTCTCGATGGCGAAGAAGGATGTCTCATTGTTCATCCCGCAGCAGAGACACTGACCCGGTATAAAAAGAAGCGCGATTTATATCGGGCTTTTCAGGAAAAACTGCAAGAGATAAAATCGCTACCCGCGCGTACCAAAGACGGCAAGGATGTGGAGCTGGCCTCGAATATCGAATTTCCCTTAGAGGTTGAAGGTATTCTGGATTTGAACGGCGACGGCATCGGGCTGTACCGAACCGAATATCTCTACCTGGCAGGCGATGGCGATCCGAGCGAGGACGAGCAGTTTCGGGAATACAAAAGTTTGCTCGAAAAGCTCAATGGCAAACCGCTGATCATCCGCACGTTTGATCTTGGCGGTGACAAACCGCCGGAATCGCTCGAATTGCCGGTGGAGCAGAATCCGTTTCTTGGCGTTCGCGGTGTTCGTTTGTATCGAAACAGCGGCAACGCGCTGTTCCGCACGCAAATGAAAGCCATCCTGCGGGCCAGCGCCTTTGGCGATATCCGTATCATGTTTCCGATGATCGCCTGCGTGTCGGAAATCCGTTTCTGCCGCCAGGTCATGCAGGAGATTCAACACGATTTGGATCAGCAGGGCATCGCTTATAATAAAAATCTCCAAATCGGCGCCATGATTGAAATTCCATCGGCGGCGGCCATGGCAGATGTCCTGGCGCGCGAGTGCGATTTCCTCAGTATTGGCACCAACGATCTCATTCAATACACCATCGCAGTGGATCGCGGCAACGAGGATCTCAACTATCTGTATCAAGCTTATAATCCGGCTGTCCTGCGTTTTATTCGCGACACGATTACGCGCGCGCACGAACAGGGCGTCTGGGTTGGCATGTGCGGCGAAATGGCCGGCGATCCCTTGATGACCATGGTGCTCATCGGTTTGGGTTTGGACGAATTTAGCGTGAGCCCGGTGTCGCATCTTTTGATTAAAGAAATCATTCGGCATGTCGACTTTGCCGAGTGCGAAAGTATGGCGAAAAAGACGCTCGACCTTGACACTTCGGAGGACGTGGGCGACTATTTGAAAAACATCTATACAAAAAAGTTTGCGAAATTGAAAAAATAGCTTGGCATCCTGGATTTGGCATTCAGTTAAAAAGTGTGGCGAAAACCAATTCCGTTTGGTGGAATTGATAGAAAGGTAAGCAACAGATCCCAAAATGTTAGAGCGATTGACCTGACGATTTTAGTGTGACTTGTTTGATCGCGTTACAATGATAAACCGACCGCATATCCGACTTTCTGTTTTCGAATCTTCTCAATCCATGAACCGCTTGATTGTGGTGCCAACCACGGGTCTGAAATTCCAAGTTGAACAACTCATCTGCCGCCGATGGGCGGAGTTGCGATTTACGCAGTCCGCTTTACCTGTTGGTAGTTTCAAAAAGTTTATTCATTATTAATTACTAGTGCAATGTGCAACCTTGCTTTAGCTTAACGAAAGGGAGATACAACACATGGCAGAAATGCTTTTTACGTCAGAGTCAGTGACCGAGGGTCATCCCGATAAGGTGGCGGATCAGATTTCTGATGCGGTGCTCGATGCCGTATTTGCTCAAGATCCAAACGGCCGCGTGGCATGTGAAACCTTTGTCACGACCGGTTTGGTTCTCGTTGGTGGTGAAATCACCACTGAAACGTATGTCGATATTCCGGCGATCGTTCGTAAAACGGTTGAAGGGATTGGCTATACCAACGCGCATTATGGTTTTGATTATGAAACATGCGCCGTGCTGACGACCATTGATCAACAATCGCCCGATATTGCCATGGGCGTGAATCGTGACGGCGCCGGCGATCAGGGCATGATGTTCGGATTTGCCTGCGATGAAACCAAAGAACTGATGCCGCTGCCGATAATGCTGGCGCATCAACTCACACAACGCCTGGCCGCGGTGCGAAAAAATGACGAGCTGTCTTATCTGCGCCCCGATGGTAAATCGCAGGTGACGGTGAAATATGTTGACGGCGTTCCGGTTGAAATTGATACGGTGGTTATTTCCACGCAACATTCACCCGACGTTGATAACGCGACGATCCGTCGAGATGTTATCGAAAGTGTGATTTCACCGGTTTTGCCGAAAGAATTATTGCCGGCAGGCGGACCCAAATTTCACATCAATCCGACAGGCCGATTTGTTACCGGCGGCCCCCAGGGTGATGCCGGCTTGACGGGCCGCAAAATTATTGTCGATACCTACGGCGGTTATGCCCGCCACGGCGGCGGCGCCTTCTCGGGCAAGGATCCGACGAAAGTTGACCGTTCCGCGGCTTATGCAGCGCGTTACATCGCTAAAAATATTGTCGCCGCCGGACTGGCAAAAAAATGTGAAATCGAGTTGGCGTACGCCATTGGTGTGGCCGAACCGGTCTCCATTTATATTGATACTTTTGGCACCGGTCAGCTCTCCAATGCCGAGATCGTTAAACTCGTCCAAGATAATTTTGATCTGACGCCGAAAGGCATCATTTCCATGTTGAATTTGCGCCGCCCGATTTACCAGCCGACGGCCGCCTATGGTCACTTTGGCCGCACCGGCGATGGATTCACCTGGGAAAAAATCGACAAAGTTGCTGCTTTGAAGAAATAACTTTCTTAAAGCTTTTGACAGGATAAAAAATCAGGATGTAAAGTCGCAAAGGCGCAAGGAATATTTTAAAAAATTTCTTTGTGTCTTTGTGTGAGCAGTAAAATATCATATTATCCTGCTATCCTGTCTTATTTTTTTATTTTGATTCGTTAACATTAATAATTCCGGAGGACTAGTGAATTACGATATCAAAGATATTAATCTTGCCGATAAAGGCAAGGTTCGTATCGAATGGGCCGAGCGCGATATGCCTGTCCTGCGCCTGGTTCGTGAACGTTTTGAACAAGAAAAACCGCTGGCCGGCAAAAAAATGTCTGCCTGCCTGCATGTAACCGCCGAAACCGCCAACCTGGCTCGTACTCTCAAAGCCGGTGGCGCCGATGTTGTTTTGTGCGCCTCGAATCCGCTTTCGACGCAGGATGATGTTGCGGCATCGCTCGTACGCGATTTTGGCATTCCGGTGTTTGCCATCAATGGCGAAGATCACGACACATATTATAAACACCTCAACGCCGCTATCGAACACGGTCCGGTTGTGACCATGGATGACGGCGCTGATCTGGTTTCGGAAATCCACAATGATTATCCCGAAATTGCCAAGCAAATTATCGCCTCTATGGAAGAGACCACAACGGGCGTCATTCGCCTCCGCGCCATGGCCAAGGACGGCGCGCTGAAATTCCCGGTTATTGCCGTGAACGATGCGCAGACGAAAAACTTGTTCGATAACCGTTATGGTACCGGCCAATCCACCGTGGACGGCATTATCCGCGCGACGGATATTCTGCTCGCCGGTAAAAATGTTGTCGTCGCTGGTTACGGCTGGTGCGGCCGCGGTTTCGCCATGCGCTGCCGTGGTATGGGATCCAACGTCATCGTCACGGAAGTTGATCCGATCCGCGCGCTCGAAGCGGCTATGGACGGATTCCGCGTTATGCCGATGATTGACGCGGCGAAAATCGGTGATCTGTTCTGCACCCTCACCGGCGATATCCACGTCATTCGTCCCGAGCATATGGAAATTATGAAGGACGGCGCCATCATCGCCAACTCGGGCCACTTTAATGTAGAAATCGATATTGAAGGCTTGAAAGAAATCGCCACGTCCGGTCCGACGCAGGTTCGTCATCTGGTTGATGAATATACCGTGCCGAGCGGCAATCGAATTTACGTGCTGGCGGATGGCCGCCTCATCAATCTGGCCGCTGCCGAAGGTCATCCGGCGTCCGTTATGGACATGAGCTTTGCGACGCAAGCGCTGGCAACCGAATGGGCTGTCAAGGAAGGCGACGCGCTGGATGTCAAAGTGCACAATGTCCCGATGACTATCGAAGATTGGGTCGCTCGCCTCAAACTCGAAGCCATGGGCATCGTTATGGACGAGCTCACCGAAGAACAAAAAGAATATCTTTCTTCTTGGGAAATGGGAACATAATTCTTATATTCTGAGGTCGGTTCAGGCCGACCTCAGTTAAATTTTTCGTAGAGACAACTGTTCCGGGTGTGGATGTGAAAAAGTGTGTGATGATAACGTGCCTCGTGTTTTTACTTCTTGGCAAATCTTCTCAGGCCTCCGAGATTTTTAGCAACGCGCGTCAATATGCACTGGGTGGCGCCTATTCGGCCATGGCGCAGGGCGCTGAAGCGCTGTTTACCAATCCGGCCAATATTTATCTC
>CAYSNA010000198.1:0-9644 GCA_964432185.1 uncultured Cytophagia bacterium | reverse complement strand
CGGTCCACCAGGCTGCGCTCCGGCAGCCGGTTGTCGCTCGATTTCCGCTTCGAGATTGGCCCTCTCCATTTCGGCCAACTTGTCGTGGCCTTCAGCCTCATTATTATCGGCTTCGGCAGCATCAATTCGAACATTTTGTTCGTTATCGAGTTTATCTTTTACTTCGCTCATGGTTTAACCTCATTCAAAAATTAATAGATCTCGGAGACGCCAAGGTAAGCGTCTCCGAGCATTGACCTCGAATTAATCTTCGTAAAATTGGACCAGGCCAAGATCAACAAAGGCAGCGACTGGACCGGGACGGCCGCCAGGGCCATGAAGCCTTACCGTGGCGATGACGCGATATACACCTTCATCCACTTTGCGTGGAGGAATGTGGATATTCTTGACGTAAGTATTGGGGCCACATACGCAGTCGACAACCTCTGTTGGGCTAAAATCGGTTTCACCGCCACCCATTTTTTCCAACAGAACTTGCAGTTTCCATTTTCCGCACATGATGTTGCACAGATCTCCTGTCGTACGGAACCAGAACCAGACATTCCACGATTGATCAAGCTGGATGATATCCGACGGTGGTGTTTTTTCCGGCCAATCTTCAGTGGAAGGTCCTTCCCACATGCCGACCCACCCATTGATGGTAAAGCGATCAAAGACTTCTTCAAATTTTAATCTAGGCATTTTATACCTCCTTCTGTTTTCTTTCGGTTGGTCCACGTTGGCACACCGAAAGGTATTTTAATTTTCCCCACGTAAATTGTGAACCTGTTAATAATATAATGGCGAGACTTTATTGAGAATTAAATGGCACTTAAAAATCGCTTAATTCAGACGATTTTTTATCATTTCGTATAATTCTATGGTTTTTTTGGTCGGTTTGACTTCCAATTCGTCTTCCAGCGCCTTGGTACATTTTTCAAATTGTTTCAGGGCGCGCTGCGGCTGACCAATTCGAAAAAAGCACTTCATCAAACGGCGATGGATATCTTCACGGCATTCATCTTTTTTCAGAATTTGATCACACAAATCAATCGCGACATCCGGCTTGCCGTTGGTGCTGTAAAAATAACTGATGCGGTCGAGAATGAGCAGATAACTTTCTTTAAGACTTTCGCGTTCATTGTCGATCCATCGCTCGTAAACTTCCTCCTCCATAAAATCACCTTTGTAGACAGCGGCAGCCAATTCATATTCTGGCAGCGCAGAGAAATGCTTTTTTTCATTGTCGAATGTTTTTGCGCGCCGCCAATGTGATTTAAAAACATCAATATCACGGGTGATTTCAATGTCCGGATTTATGCAATAACAATCGTCCTTGAACTGGATGATCGTC
This sequence comes from uncultured Cytophagia bacterium, assembly GCA_964432185.1. GTDB lineage: Bacteria > Zhuqueibacterota > Zhuqueibacteria > Residuimicrobiales > Krinioviventaceae > Kriniovivens. Next base: position 8,311 of record CAYSNA010000198.1, on the reverse strand, counting down.
ACGTCCTGGTCAATCTCCTGAAAGGATGCTCGAACCTGATGCAGCGTGACGTTCAGGCAGTTCCGTGCGGAGGAGGTGCCGGCATCCGGCCAGAACATGTCCATCAATTTATCGCGATATACCGGTCGTTTATGCAGAAACAGGTAGGCGCACAACAGTTTAGCTTTTTTTCCCGGCCAATTGGAGACCGGCTGATCATTCAACGAAATTCTGAAATTGCCGAGAAAATTCACGCTGATGCGTGCTGATCCATCCGGTTCTTCTTGAACTTTTGGCGTTTTCTTTTCCGTCGAGAATGGTGGCGTCTCAGGTACCTGTTGCGGCGGTATCTCCAGCTCTTTCGATTCGTTGGCCGGCGGTTCGATCCTTTTCTCGGGCCAGGAAAATTTAAACAATCTTTTTCGTTTTGATTTTGTCGGCGGCGTTACTTCACGACGTTTGGCGTCCGCGTCCGCTTTTCGAGGCAAAATTCGCAGCAGGCAGGTCTCAAGGTCGCTTTTGTTGAAGGGGTAGCTCAAAAAATCGTTCGCGCCGTTGTGCCAAACATCTAGGATAAAATTGCACGACGGTTGTTCCCCAATGAAGAGAACGGGTACGGCAGGACAGGTTTTTTTTAGCTTGGCAACGATGTCGAGGCTGTCACAATCAGAGAGCCAGCGCGAGACAATGATAAATGAAAATCGGATTCGAAGCGACAGTTCAAGGGCGCGTTGGCCCTGTGATACGGATAGCAGTTGATATGATGCGTCCAGCTCCTCTTTTAATTGATACAACAATTGTTCGTTATCATCTATGATAACGAGAACTTTGGATAACACTCCAAAATCCCCTCCCCATTAAATTAAAGCGCAAACAACTTTGCTCTTTGTTGACAGGAAATGTCAAAAAATATCCCATATTAAATTTTATGATGGTCAACATGTTGCCTGGATTTTTCACAAAATTTCATCAGATAAATCAAAGCACGTCGTTATCAAAATACAATTCCAAACCACGAAGGACTCGGTGCGCACAAAGGGAAATCTTAATTCTCAGCCTTTGATCTGTAATTTTATTTTATGTGCTTCGAGCGCTTTGTGGTTTAGGAGTTTTGCAGGGTAGGGAATTCAGCAAAAAAATGGTATAAAAAAGGTGAAGGGAATATATGTTCGATTTTTCGATGGGTGATTTTTTGTTCTGCCGCCGCGTTTTCTTTTCCCCATTGCCCGATTAAAATCGGCAATGTTCTCTCATCGTTGCTTATCGTAGTGGATACATTAACAGATACGCGGATGCTTTTTCGACGCGGGGTAAGTCGGGGTGTTTGAAAAACTCACGTCACGGTTGTGAGAATGATATAGTCAGACGGCTCAGTTTGTGAGTTTGTGGATGTAAGTATGAGCCGAATCAGTCGATTTTTGAAAATTGATAAATCCGCGGAAAGCGCCGGCCCCTTTAAATTTGCATTCGCCGGAACGGCGGGATGCTGCCACGAGCCGATCTCTATTTTCACTTCTGCTTCCAGGTGAGCCGTAAGGGTGCCGGAGGGAATGGGTTCAAATGAATCGTTCAAAATCCAAAGTTCGCAGTTCAGGATTTCATCCGGGGACCACAAAAACTTGGCGAATCGCGCGCTCGCCATCACCGGGCGGCAGGCTTGTTTCACCGCCTCAAACGCCGGTTTTTTGATGGCCGGCCAATTGAGCAGGCTGTTGTTGGCCGCGGTCGGCCAGGGCTCATTATAGCACCAGTTGAGCGCCATGGAGCAATAGGGCTTTTGCCGACGCGCTTCTTCGTAAATGGCTTTATAGCCTTCGCTTTGAAGAATGTGACCGTATTCGACAAGCTGTTCGAGACAGTCGCATGGCCCAAAATATTTTTCAATCACATGGCGCATGAGCCAGGTATCACCCAACCAGGCGTTGAAGGCGTGATGCGATTCCCAAACGCCGCCCGGTGTCGGCGGCCATAATTCCTCTTCTGGAATGAACGATGTGAGTACCTCTACGTTCGACGGACCCGGCATGCCGAACTCTGTATACGCCGTGTTGCGGGATCGGCCCATCAGTTGAAAGACGTCTTCATCGGATTCGTTATCATAAAAAACATAATGACCGTGTCCCATACCCATAAGCGGCGTTGTGGCGATGAACGGGGTTTTGGGATCCAGTTGCAGGCAGAGGCTGTTGAGCAGCCGCAAAGCGTGCGACTGATCGGTCATGCCCGACCAGTTGTTATACAGCTCATTGCCGCCGCACCACAGCGCCAGGCAAGGATGGTGGCGCAGTCGCTTGATGATGGCTGTGGCTTCGCTTTCAAGCGTCGTCAGATAACGCGGAGTGGCCTCATAATTATTGCACGCTAACGGAAAGTCCTGCCAAACGAGCAGGCCTTTTTCATCGCATATATCATAAAATGATTTTTTATTGACGATACCGCCACCCCAGATTCGCAGGATATTAAAGTTCGCCTCAACCGCGAGGTCAAGGAGTTCTTTGTAGCGTTCTTTGGTGACAATGCCCGGAAAAATCTCCGGCGGCACCCAGTTTGTGCCTTTAGCGAAAATTCGCCGGCCATTTATCTCCAGCTGAATGGGAGGGAGACTGCGCGTTTTGGGAAAACCGCGCGGTTCGTCCCAGGCGCCGTCATTCATCACCAGGTGAATTTTTCGAAAACCGATCTTTTGTTCGCTCACATCGATGAGCTGATTTTGCTGCAGCAGCTCCAGTCGGGAGGTGTACAATGCGGGTTGGCCATGATCGTGCGGCCACCACAAGGCGATATTATTTACTTCTTTTGTGAGTCGAAAATCGTCCGATGCGATCCCTTTTGTTGAAGATACAATTTGCCCATCCGGAGAATGCAATCTCCATCGAAACGTTTGACCGTTCAGCTTTTCTCCTTTTACGGACAGTATAATGTGCGCTGCGGTCAAGTCATCAGACAGCGAATAGTCAAAAAAAACATCGGTGAAAAAGGAGGCGTGACGTATCTCGAGAAAGGTCTCATCCCACACACCGAGCGGAACGAGCCGTGGATGCCAGTCCCAGCCATATGACACCGCCGGTTTGACACTCTGATTTGCTTGCGACTTGTCGATGCGTTCGTGCTGACTTTTTGGCACTGGAAAGACGGTAACAGTGAGTTCGTTGGTCTCCTGCAGAAATTCGGTGACGTCCAGCTCGATCGGTTTGAACATGCCCTCCTGGTAATAAAGCTCTTGTCCGTTCAGGGAGATGACACACTCATAATCGATGCCGCGCGATACAAAAAACAGGCGTTGATCCGGCTGCAGGGTGGGCGCCTCGAACGTCGTTTTATAGGTCCAGAACTTTTCTTCCATCCAGGCGTAATCTTTGAAATTATTGCCGTACCAATAGGGAGGCCAATTGTGCGCCGCGGCATAATCGAGTTGAACGGCGCCGGGAACTTTGGCCGGGAACCAGTCTCGCGGCGATTCGGCCAAGTTTCTGCGAAAACCGAGCTGCCATGTTAGCTGGATTTGTCCTTTTGGATTTTTTTTCGGGTGATTCACTGTTCTTCGAGAATTTTAACCTGAAGGTGACTCGGAAATTCGGCGCTGCGATAAATCCGGTTCTTCACGATAACGAAATCCTCATCCGCCGCTGCGAAAATATTGTCAACATATGTTTGCGGATTACGATCAAACAACGGGAACCAGGAGCTTTGGATCTGGATCATGATACGATGGCCGCGCTTAAAAGTGTGCAGCACATCCTGTAGTTCAAACGATACGGGCGTAATATCATTCGGTATAAAGGATTTCGGAAATTCATAACTGTCACGAAAACGGCCGCGCAGGATATCGCCGCGGACCAGGAGTTGCGCCGCCGGTTTGCTTTTATCGTTGTTCGGATAAACATCAATAATTTTAACGACAAAATCCGACGCCGATCCCGAGGTGGAGACAAAGAGGTTGGCCATCAATGGGCCGGCGATGGTCATGTCCGTTTCGATGTCATCCGAGACATAAACAAGCACATCCGGGCGGTTGCCGACAAAACGCTGATCCTCGGTCATGTACTCTTTGACCCAACCGGTCGAAATTTCTGTAGTGTAGGGCACCGGATTGGCCGGATCGCTAATGTAGGCATCCGAGACGGTATCCGGCGCCGTTGGCTGTTCAAAGGATAGGGCGTCGTTTTCTCGTAGATAAATATTTTTCGTTCGGCTGTTTTTCGGCGGCCACTGCGCAAAGGTGCACCAGCGGTTGGCGCCGGTCTCGAAAACAAGCGCTTCGGGGAAATCCGGCTTTTTTCCCTCACGCAATGTCGTTTCAAAAAAATTGAACAGATAGCGCTCCTGAAACCATTTCGACGCGTTCATGCCAAAATCCATGTCGCCCAAGCTGCTCATGTCGTTCCACACCCAGGCACCGTGCGACCATGGGCCCATCACCAGCATGTTAAAAATCTTGGGATTATTCTTCTCAACCTCGCGGTAGGTTTTCAACGGGCCGTATAAATCTTCGGCATCAAACAGACCGCCGACGGTCATAACCGACGCGCTGATGTTTTTCAGGTGCGGCAGGATATTGCGGGATTGCCAAAAGTCATCATAATTGGGGTGCTGAATAAATTGATTCCAAAACTCGATCTCATAGTTGAGGTATTTTTCGTTCGCATTTTTGAGCGGCCCCAAATCAAGATAAAATTGATAGCCGTCCGGCGTACCGAAATCAAAACGATCAAAACGTTCAGTCGTTGGTTCTGGCCGGGATTTGCCGAACGTGGAGAAAAAATTAAAGGACAGGGCCAGGGTAAAGGCGCCGTGATGATGCATATCATCCCAGAACCAATCGGCAATGGGCGCTTGCGGGGATACGGCTTTGAGCGCCGGATGCGAATTGATCATGCCGGCGGAGCAGTAAAATCCGGGGTAGGAGACGCCCCACATGCCGACCGTGCCGTTGTGGCCGTCGAGGTTATATATGAGCCAGTCGATGGTGTCATAGGTATCCGTACTTTCATCGATATCCTGATTTGATATTTTCTCAGGAATGTGCGGACGCATATTGACGAATTCGCCCTCGGACATGTAGCAGCCGCGTACATCCTGGAAGACGAAAATATAACCGGCTTCCTCAAACTCTTTGGTAGGGCCGAGAGAGCCCGGATACCGATCGCTGCCGTATGGCCCCACGCTATAGGGCGTTCGCTGTAAAAGAATGGGATAGACTTTTGATTCATCATATGGCTTATAAACGGACGTGAACAGCATCACGCCGTCGCGGACCGGGATGCGGTATTCGTATTTGGCGTAATGGTCACGAATATAATCGGAGCGTTCCGAAGCGAAAAGCTGAACGCACAATACCAGCAGAAGAAAATAAATTTTTCGCATAAGAATTCCTGCTTTAATGTGTGGCGAAAAAAATTAAGGATGATAGAAATTCGAAAGAGGATAAAAAAGCCCGCGCAAGGCGGGCTCTGTTCAGCTTAATAATTTCACAAGATTTTTATAACTGATGCTGATTTCGTCGAGGATGTCTTTGCCCTTGCGGGTTTGATCCTGCTCGACGATGTACCATTCGACGCCGATCTCTTTGGCTTTTTTGATCACCGCGGGCATGTCAATTTCACCTTGACCAACGGGCGCGAGTTTTTTGTCTTTGTCCAGGTCTTTCATGTGCAGCAGTTTGATCCGGCTGCCCATTTTATCGAGAAAACTCACCGGATCGATACCGGCGTTGTACACCCAGGCAACATCCACTTCGGCTTTGACAATGTCGGCATCGGCGACACTGAACAGGACATCCCAAACAGTTTGTTCACCGTCAATTTTTTCAAATTCAAACGAGTGGTTGTGATAGCAGAGCTGCATGCCCGCTTGTTTGACTTTGTAGCCGAACAGATTTAAATTTTCGGCAAAACGTTTCACCTGATCAACGCTGCGTCGATGACGTTCCGACATAAATGGCACGGTGATATAAGGATTGCCAATCGCCTCATTGAATTCGATCACGGCATCCGCGTTGTCGAGGAATTTCTCGTACGCTTCGTGCGAGCCGCATGTGGAGGCGCCGATCTCCTGCATAAAGGCATTCAGTTGCCCGGCATCCATATCGCCATATCCGGCAAATTCAAAGTTTTTATAGCCAATATCAGCTACTTTTTTCAGCGTGCCTTTAAAATCTTTGCCGCTTAAATCGCGCACCGTATATAATTGAATGCCGATTGGAAGTTCGGATTCCGCTTTTGCGAAACGAGCCAAACTGCCAAAGCTCAAGGCTGCACCGGTTGCCGCCAAACCTTTTAAAAAAATTCGTCGTGTCACGTTCATTTTAACTTCTCCAGTTTCCTTATTTAGTACCATGGATTGTGCATGAATTAACCAAAAATTAGCACAAAAATCAAGAACATAACGATGGTCGGCACAATAGCGGCTTTGAATAATCCTGCCGGTGATACGACGCTGTTGGGAAAGTATTTTTTCAAAATCGATTGGCCTGCCGGATTTGGCGCGTTCGCAATGACCGTCAAACCGCCGCCGGTTACCGCGCCCGATACGACGGCATATTTGAGTTCCATCGAAAAGTTGGGCACGAGCGTTGACAAATACGTGATGGCGGCGTTGTCGTTAAAAGCGGTTAGTACGGTCGCCGTAATCATTAACGGCACTTCTTTTAATGCATTTAGAATTGGCGCAATCCACCAGGCCTGCAGGCCGCCGTGAATAACGAGTCCGGCGAGGAAAAATCCAACGAGCAACGGCGGCTTCAAATCCAGCCGGTTTTGGAATGGCGGCGTCGCCGCGGCAAAACCGACAAAAAACAGCAGACCGGCCATAAACAGAGCGGGATGGTGAGCGTTCCATACGGTCCACACCAGAAACAGCACGTGGATGATCATGATCCAGGCCGGAACTTTGTCCGGGCGTTTGTCCCAATCGGGATCGATAAATTCGGCGCGTTGTTCCGGTTTCAGCAGACCGGGCAAGTGATGCCGCATCTCTTTGATGCGTTCTTCTTCAAACCTCTCGTCAAAAACTTCATCAAACAGTTCTTTATCAATATGTTCTTTGGTTTCAAATTCGGATTCAATTCGATGCCGCACGTCGCCTTTCAGGATGTTCGTGCGCATCTCCCACGCTTCCGGAAAACCAAGATCGACGATCATCTCGTCCATTTTCGACAACTCTTCGTCGAGATGTTCACGGCGAAAATATTTCAACTCCATTAATTCTTTGAGCTGGACGCGAGAAAATTTGCCGGATAGCGCCGCTATTTCGTTTTTGAAGAAAAAATAGTAAACCACGGTTGACAGAATAATTCCGGATGCGGCTTTCCAGCCAAAGTGGCCGAGCATATAGCTAAAGCCCCAGTGCCATGCCTCGGACACCATGAGAACCGGCGGCGCGGCAAAATGTGTTAACGTGCCGCCGACAGAGACATTGACGAACAAAAGGCCAAGGGTCGCATAGCGGAATTTCAAGCTCGGTTCGAGTTCGTAAAATTTATTCGATAACAGAACGGCGGAAATCGTCATGGCGGCCGGCTCGGTGATGAACGAACCGAGCAGCGGCGCGACGATCAAAATCGTCATCCACCAAGCCGTGAGGCTGCCGCCAAAAATGTTGGCGATTTTTTCCAGCGCCAGTTCAGCGAGTTTCAAAATCGGCCGCGATGACGCGAGGATCATAATGGTCACGACAAACAGCGGCTCGGTGTAATCGACGGTATGCGCAATATAGCCGGTGGCGGTGTGCCAGTCATAAAAAATGGCGATCACCCACACCAGCGCGGCGGCCCAAATGCCAAATACGGCTTCCACCTCGCCTAAAAAGTGTAACAGCTCACCCACAACATTGACCGAACCGCGCGGCTTGAGACCCTGTTTGATGAGAATGTCATGCTGATGGTTGAGTTTGTGAGCCAGGTTGGCAAAAACGCTGGTGAGAAAGGTGTGAATGATGGCGAGCAAAAAGATGATCGATCCGACGATATTGAACGGCTGCGCTTTGATTCGGCCCAGCAAAAGTTTGCCGATATGTTGTTCATCAAAATCGTTATAACTGTCCAGCTTGGGCGGAAAGTTCGGGTTGGCCTCGAGATGGACGCCTTCGATTTCATGCGGATCAGCATCTTTGTCGGAATTGTGCTGAACCGCGTGCGAATCGGTTTGAATCTCTTTGCTCGTATCTGCATGCTGCTCGTGCTGTTGGGACGCGTTGTTCTCCGTTTTCGCATCAGTCATGGCGGTGAAAAAGACCGGCGCCATAGCGATGAGAAAGATGACAACGAGTAATTTCCAATGTCGTCGCATCGGACTCCTCTCCAAAAAGTTGTGAATTGAGGGCGAAAATATAGCCG
>CAYSNA010000197.1:0-9767 GCA_964432185.1 uncultured Cytophagia bacterium | reverse complement strand
AACGCATGCCGGTGAAGTGACCATCTTTGTGAAAAAACTCGAGCTGTTGACCAAGAATCTGCGCCCCCTGCCGATTGTGAAAGAAAAGGAAGAAGACGGGCAAAAAATTACCTACGATGCCTTTGCCGATACCGAAGCGCGGTATCGCCAGCGTTATATTGATCTCGTAGTCAACCGTGATGTGATGGATGTGTTTCGCAAACGTTCGCAGATCATCAGCGCCATGCGTCAGTATCTGGATGGCCGCGGCTATCTTGAAGTGGAAACGCCGGTCTTGCAGCCGATTTATGGCGGCGCTACGGCGCGCCCGTTTACCACGCACCACAACGCGCTCGACATTGAACTTTATATGCGAATTGCCGACGAGCTTTATTTGAAACGCCTCATCGTTGGCGGCTATGATGGCGTCTACGAAATCAGCAAAGATTTTCGCAACGAAGGCATTGACCGCACGCACAACCCCGAATTCACCATGATGGAAATTTACGTGGCGTACGAGGATTATAATTTTATGATGAACCTCGTAGAGGAGATGGTGAATTTCATCGCGCAAAAAGTGCTCGGTACGACCAAGATCACCTATCAGGGAACAGAAATCGATCTCGCCGGGCCATGGCCGCGCCTGCCGCTTTTTGAGGCGATCGAAAAGTATACCGGCAAAAATTTGTACGGCATGGATGTGGACGAGTTGAAAAAAGTCGCCAAAGAGCTGCATGTTGAGGTTGAAGATTTCTGGGGCGCCGGAAAAATTATCGATGAAATCTTTGGCGAAAAAGTTGAACCGCATCTGATTCAACCCGTATTCATTTGTGATTATCCGGTGGAGTTGTCGCCATTGGCTAAACGCCACCGCGACGATCCGAAACTGGTTGAGCGTTTTGAGCCGTATGTGGCCGGACGCGAAATTGGCAATGCGTTTTCTGAGCTCAATGATCCGATTGATCAGCGCGAACGGTTCGAGTCGCAAATGAAACTGAAAGAAGCCGGCGACGATGAAGCGCAGGTGCTGGATGAAGATTTTCTGCGCGCGCTGGAATACGGCATGCCGCCGACGGCCGGACTCGGTATGGGAATTGATCGACTGGTGATGCTGCTGACCGATCAGGCATCCATCCGCGACGTCATCTTTTTCCCGACCATGCGGCCGGAGAAATAATTTTTTTAGATCACGAATTACACGAATTTCGCTAATAAAAAAAGCGAGTCATTCCCGCGCAGGCGGGAGAGACTTGATAGATTGAGTGCGAAGAATGATTCGAAATTTGTTCTCAAATTCCTTTTGTGCAATTCATGAAATTCGTGGTTTCATTTTCTTGGTTCACAATACATTAAAATCGAGACATTATGTCCTACGAATCATTCATCGCATTTCGGTATCTCAAATCCAAGCGTAAAACCGGATTTATTTCGCTCATCTCTTACATCTCGATTGCAGGTGTGACTATTGGCGTCGCCGCGTTAATCATCGTCTTGTCGGTGATGAACGGATTTGAATCCGAAGTTCGCTCCCGTTTTATTGGCGTTGATGCGCATGTCAAAGTCCGAACCTTCCACGATAAAGGTGTTGAGGATCCGGACAAAATCATGCAACAAATTAAAGACACTCCTCACATTTTGGCCATGACGCCCTATGTGCATAAAAAAGGATTGATCAAATCGAAAACCGAGACGACCGGAATCATTATCCGCGGCGTTGATATGGCGACGGTTAATGATGTGACCGATGTGCAAAAAAGCATCAATTACGGCGAGTTGAACGTCGGTTTGGTCGATGTCGAACGAGACGACGGCACCATACGCCAGGTGCCCGGTATTGTCCTCGGCTTTAATCTGGCCGATCGGATGATGGTGACTGTCGGCGATCAGGTCATTCTCGCCAGCTTTGAAGACGTGACGCAAATCGGTCAAATGCCGCAGATGATGCAGTTTGTCGTCACCGGTTATTTTGAAACCGGTTTATACGAATTTGACGACACCATGGCCTACATCTCTAACGAGTCGGCGCAAAAGCTTTTCCGGATGGGGACGAAAGTCTCAGGCATTGGCATCAAACTGGATCACTACGAAAATGCCAATGCTGTCGAAACCATTCTCGATGAAGAGCTCGGCTATCCGTTCAGAATTCTGACCTGGTTTGATCTCAATCAGAATTTGTTCGCCTGGATGAAAATTGAAAAATGGGCCATGTTTATCGTACTCAGTTTGATTATCATGGTCGCCGCGTTCAACATCATCAGCACCATGATTATGGTGACCATGGAAAAGACGCGTGAAATTGGGATCCTCAAATCCATGGGCGCCACCAACAGCAGCATCCGCCGCATCTTTACGTTTGAGGGGCTGTTTGTCGGTGTGCTCGGCACGATCATGGGTTTTATTTTTGGTTTTGCCCTCTGTTGGGCGCAGCTTGAATATAAAATATTTTCGTTGCCGAACGACGTGTACATTATTGATTGGCTGCCGATCATGATGAAATGGACGGATTTTGTCTTTGTCGGAGTGGCGGCCACGCTGATCACCTATGTGGCGGCGGTTTATCCGGCGGCTCGCGCGGCGAAACTTGACCCGGTCGCCTCAATTCGGTATGAATAAAAATGACGTGCTGTCTTTTCGCTTCCACAAAACGTGGAGCGAAAGATGCATTATGGAACGGACAACATGGAAAATACACCCATCCTCAAAATAGAAAACGTGACGAAAAGCTATCGAATGGGGCGGACGGCAACGCTTCAGGTTTTAAAAGGAATTGATTTACAGGTTGATGAAGGCGAGATTATTGCCGTGGTCGGTCCGTCCGGTGTGGGCAAAAGTACGCTGTTGCATATCATCGGCATACTGGACCGCCCGACCGAGGGGCGAGTCGAGATTGATGGCAAAGATGTATTCAAATACGATGATGCCAAACTGGCGCAGCTTCGTAATAGAACAGCCGGATTTATATTTCAGGCGCATCATCTTATGCCGGAATTTTCAGCGTTGGAAAATGTCATGATGCCGGGCCTCATTTCCGGGAAAAGCAGGGCGGATTTACGCGAACCGGCGTTGAACCTGCTTCGGGAGGTCGGGCTCGAACAGCGCGCCGAACATCGACCGAATGAAATGTCCGGCGGCGAGCAGCAGCGAGTTGCGGTGGCGCGGGCATTGATCAATCAGCCCCGTCTTCTCCTCGCGGATGAGCCATCCGGGAATCTCGACATGAAAACGGCGGAACTGCTGCATACCGTGCTCTGGGATGTCAGCCGGAAGCATAAACAAACACTCATCATTGTCACGCACAACACGGACCTGGCGCGGCGCGCGGATCGTATTATTGAATTGTACGACGGCGGCATCAAACGAATCCTCCGCAACAAAAACTCTTCTGTGGCACAATAATTGTTAATTGCCGCGCGACAGATGCAGACGGCTTAAAACGGTTGTTTTCAGTTACGATTTGGTCGCTCAAATAAAGTGCTTTCCCATTATGTCATATTTTCTTACATTTTGACGCATTGGAGACCCACCATTTTTTGTTTAGAGTTCGTCCGCTCAACGCCGCGTTCAATGTAAAAAGAGTTGAATCTTTTTCCCTCAAACGCCGTTGAGTTTTTTGGATTTTAATTAATTGGAAACTTGTTACAGTCTGCGTTGTTTATAAAGTTGAAATAACAGCCTATTTTCCATCGGAGTTTTTATGAAAAATAATTTTTCGAGTCGAGTTCAAATGGTGATTCAATTTGCGAGAGACGAGGCACTCCGGCTTGGACATGACTACATTGGTACCGAACATCTGCTACTCGGCCTGATTCGCGAGGGCGAGGGCATAGCCATAGAAATTTTGCACGCTTTGGGTTGCGATCTGGATGAAGTGAAACAAGCGGTAGAAGATGCCGGCCGCGTCACCAGCGACACGATGACGCTGGGCAATATCCCATTCACTAAACGCGCTGAAAAAATTCTCAAGAGCGCTTATGTTGAAGCGGAACGTTATAAATCCGACATCATCGGCACCGAGCACTTGTTGCTGGCGCTGGTGAAAGAAAGAGAAGGATTAGCCGCGCAAATTCTCACCAGTTTTGGCGTTACCTATGATGGTGTGGCGACTGAGCTGAATCGCGTCCTTGACGGCCCATCCTCAACAGGCGGCGCCGTGCCGGGAAATCCGCAGCAGGGCAGTGCCGAGCCGAATCAGGGCGGCAAATCGCAAACGCCGGCGCTGGATCATTTCGGCCGCGACCTGACACAAATGGCGCGCGAGGACAAGCTGGACCCGATCATCGGTCGAGATGATGAAATTCAGCGCGTCGCACAAATTCTCAGCCGGCGCAAAAAGAACAATCCGGTGCTTATTGGCGAGCCCGGCGTTGGCAAAACCGCCATCGCCGAGGGTTTGGCGCTGCGCATCATTGAGAAAAAAGTGCCGCGCAGTTTGCATAATAAACGCGTGGTGACGCTCGATCTTGGCGCAATTGTCGCCGGTACCAAATACCGCGGCCAGTTTGAAGAGCGTATGAAAGCGATCATGAACGAGCTGATGAAACAGCCGGAAATTATTTTGTTTATCGATGAACTGCACACCATTGTTGGCGCCGGCGGCGCCTCCGGCTCGCTGGATGCGTCCAATATGTTCAAACCGGCGTTGTCGCGTGGCGAGCTGCAGTGCATTGGCGCCACGACGCTGGACGAATATCGCCAGTACATCGAAAAAGATGGCGCGCTGGAACGCCGTTTCCAAAAAGTCATGGTCGATCCGCCGTCGCTTGAAGAAACGCACGAAATTATCCGCGGTTTGAAAAGTCGTTATGAATCGCATCACCGCGTGCATTTTACCGAAGAGGCGATTACCGAAATTGTTAATCTGTCGGATCGATATATTACCGATCGTTTTCAGCCGGACAAATCCATTGATGTGATGGATGAGACGGGCGCGCGCGTTCATTTGGCGAATGTCGTGGTGCCGAAAGAAATTACCGAAATCGAACAGGAAATTAAAAAAGTCCGTGCGGAAAAAGACTCGGTGGTTCGCTCACAAAATTTTGAAAAAGCTGCCGTGTTGCGCGACCGCGAAAAACAGCTTATTCACGAGTTGGAAGAAACCAAACGCCGCTGGAATGCAGAGCAGGATGAGCATTACGCAACCGTCACCGCCGACGATGTGGCGGAGGTGGTCTCGCTGATCACCAAAATTCCGGTAACGCGTGTGGTGCAATCCGAGTCCGATAAATTGCTCAACATGGCGGAAGAATTGAAAAAGCGCGTCATCGGCCAGGATCCGGTGATTGAAATGCTCAGCCGGGCCATTCAGCGAACCCGAGCCGGTTTGAAGGACCCGGATCGTCCCATCGGTTCATTTATGTTTCTCGGCCCGACCGGCGTCGGCAAGACCTATCTCGCCAAAGAAGTCGCCAGATATATGTTTGACGACGAAAATGCGCTGATTCGCATCGATATGTCCGAATATATGGAAAAATTTTCCGTCTCGCGTCTGACTGGCGCGCCTCCCGGATATATCGGTTATGAAGAAGGCGGTCAGTTGACGGAAAAAGTGCGTCGCCATCCCTACGCCGTCGTGTTGTTCGATGAACTTGAAAAAGCGCATCCCGATGTGTTTAATATTTTACTGCAAATTCTGGATGAAGGCCACGTGACCGACGGGCTTGGACGCAAGGTGGATTTCAAGAACACCGTGCTGATCATGACCTCCAATGTGGGCGCGCGTATGGTCACCAAAGGAAGCGGCGGCATTGGTTTTTCACAGCACAGCGTGGAAAGCCAGCACGAAAAAATGCGCCAGCGCATTATTGAGGAAGTCAAGCACACCTTTAATCCCGAGTTCCTCAACCGCCTCGACGAGCTGGTTGTGTTCCGCCAGTTGGATTTGAGCGACATGATCAAGATCATCGATATTGTCATGGATGACATGTTGAGCAAGGTCTCCAGTCGCCATATATTGATCGAGTTGACCAAAGGCGCCAAGGAGTTTGTTGCTGAACGCGGTTTTGATCCGGTGTATGGCGCGCGTCCGCTCAAACGTACCATTCAGCGATTTATTGAGGATCCGATTGCGGAAGACCTGCTCAAAGGCATTTTTTCTGACGGCTCTCGCATTCGCGTGAAAAAGAAAGGCGACGGTCTGGTTTTTGAGGACGCCAACACCGAGGAGGTCGTTTCGGACGAGGCGCCGGTAGTGGACAATCAAAAAACAAATGAGAGTTCAACGCCGGATACCTCTTCAACTCCGCACGAAGAAACAATGCAAAAAAGTTGATTCTAAAAGCCCGATCCTAAAAATCGGGCTTTTTCATTTCGGCAGTAAAATATTCTCGCCCTCGGTCGGCCAGCGGGATCGGACTTCGATCGTATCCGGATACGTCCAGAATCGCTCGGACGGTTGATAGGGAAACGCCTCGCCAAAACTAAAGCGGCCGTTCTCATCCTCATCCCGATAAACCTCTATTGTGTAACGATCCGGCAACAATTTCTCGAAACTAAAAGGTCCGGGTTCGTTGATCCACAGATCGCGAGTCAAATCTTTTTTCGCATCGGCAGAATGGAGCCGCAGGAAAAACGCGCCGCGGGCCGATGTGTCGGCATCACTGATCGCGCCGGAAATGGCGGTAAATGTATCCGGATTGACCGAGGTAAATTGCCGCTGAAAGAGCGTGTCGGCGAATGGATTGCCGTAAAAATCAAAAATTGAATCCGCCGGCAAGGTCATATAATAAAATCGGTCGTTTGCAAATTCTTTGTCCGGTGTAAAAATAAAGCGTGATTTTTCCGGCCAGGTGATGGCGCCGGAAATCGTATCCCCCAACGTATCCGCCACAACAAGATTGTTGTCAATGGAGGCCGCATCCATCGCCTTGGAAAAAAAGACGCTCAGAGGCGTAAATGACGGCAGAAATTTTGAACTGTCGCGCGGCTGCATGGTCAGGTACTGCGGTTTACTGGTGTCGGGAACGGCGCTGCCCTGAAACACAGCGACGTTGGAATCCGGCAGGATGGGCAGATAATACAAGTCAAACGCCTGCTTGACAGCCAGCTTATATTCTCTGCCGGAATCCTGTTTTGAGGTGGTCAGGTGCACGACTGCCGCATTGTAAAAGTCTATCGCCGCATCAAAAATATCGAGAGAATCGTCTTCACTCCAAATGGCGTAATTGGTGACCACGTTCAAACAATCCGGCAGCATGCTCTCGGTGAATCGAATGTCGACGTGATGTTCATCCGGCGCTTGCGCGGCATTGAGCATCGGCGGTGTGGTATCCTGCATGGTCATGCGGAAATTAAACTGGTTGATGTCCATAATTGTCGAGTCCAGTCTGATGTCACGCGTACTCACGCCGAGCAAATCGAATTCAATATTATATTTGTTATTGACATCCCGATCCAGTACGGCAAATAATCGATAGTCGCCGAGCGCCATATTGGTCATGTGGTAAAGGCCGCCTTTGCCGGCCTGGGTGATGTAGAGCGGAAAGGTGGTCGTCGGATCGGGTGCTGTTGTATCGGACAGGTCATACGCCCAAATTTGCGTGCCCTCCACCTGATCGCCGTAAATTCGCCCCTGTACACTCGCTTTGTCCAAAATATCGCCGGTGGAAAACGCCAGCGTATAAGAATTTTGCATGGCGTTATTGCGGCGGTCTTTGGTGCCGGCGCCAATGGTAACGACATAGGTACGGTCATCCAACAACGAGTCGCCAAATATGATGGTCAACTCTTTGTCGCGTTTCCATTTGTATTTTATATTTTCGCCTGGAAACGGCGTGATGAACAGCGCATCCTCGCAGGTGCGCGGCGTAACTGGTTCGCTGAAAAGAATCCTTAATCTGGCATCCAGCGGCACGTTGGTGGTGTCCCTGGGCGGGAACGTGTGCAAAATAATCGGCGGATTTTTATCTTCCGGCCCACCGGGCGGAAAACCCTGGTTGGCGCAGGTCATAAAGAGTGCGAGAAAAACGAAAACTAGTACGGCAGAAAAATGCTTCATGGTCTCCTCGGTTCAAATCGAAAAAATGTAGATATTCACAAGGCGAAATTCAAGCGGTTTCTCCTTGAGTTCGATGCGGCGTTTTTGTAATTTGTAACGAATAAAACCCAGTTCATCCTTCATTTTATAAGAGGAAGCCAATGAGATTAGTAAGCCTGCTACTCACTGTTGTTCTTGTTATCTCCTGTGCGCAAAAATCGAATGATCTGACGCCCGGGAAAATTCGTGTGCTGCTCGATACTGATGCCAATAACGAACTGGATGACCAGCACGCCATCGCCTATCTTTTGCTCAATGGCGATGTTTTTACGACGGACGGCATCACCGTGAACACAACCCACAATGGCGGCAATATTGAGGAACAAGCGGCGGAAGCCGAACGTGTCGTCAAGTTGTGTAATCTGTTTCCGAAAATACCGGTGTACCGAGGCGCCGATGGTTCTTTTGAGGAGATCAAAAATCAAATTGATCAGGAGAATTTTGACGGTGCGGACGCGGTGAATTATATCATCAAAAAAGCCAAAGAACCGGCTGAAGAAAAACTGGTTTTGCTGCCGGTGGGCAAATTAACCAACATTGCGCTGGCGCTGCAAAAAGAGCCGTCTATCGCCGAAAACGTGCGCATCGTTTGGCTCGGCTCAAACTATCCGGAGCCGGGCGAATACAATCAGGATAATGATGAAGCGGCGCTGAATTATATCCTTGATACCACTGTGCATTTTGAAATTGCGCTGGTTCGTGGTGGTCAACCTTCCGGAACGGCGGCGGTTCGCGTCACGCCGGAAGAAATTGCCACAATTGCCGGCAAAGGGCCCAAAAGTGCGGAGCCCGTTATCGGGCGTCACGGCGGCGAGTTTTACACCTTTGGCGATTATTCGAATAATTTATTTGAACACATTCATCTTTATGGCGATCCGCCGGCGCGCTCGCTGTTTGATATGGCCGCCGTCGCTATCGTTAAAAATCCCGAGTGGGCCACGCCGCGGGACATTCCGGCGCCCATTTTGGTGGATGGCCAATGGCAGGACCGTCCGGACAATCCGCGCACCATTACCATCTGGGAAAATTTTGATCGCGATGCGATTATCGCTGATCTTTATCGCACTTTGGATAATTATGTTTTGGTAAAGTAAACGTGCTATTCACATCTTTGGTTTTTATGGAGTAAAAATGGACAAGGTAACGCAACTCGCTAAAATGATCGATCACTCGCTGTTGCATCCGACGATGACGGATGAACAATTGAAAAAAGGCTGCGACATTGCCAAACAGTATAACGTCGCATCCGTGTGCATCAAGCCGTACGCGATAAAACAGGCGGTGCACTGGCTGGATGGTTCGGATGTGTTGGTCGGAACAGTCATCGGATTTCCGCATGGCAATTCTGCGGTTGAAATTAAAGTGGCGGAAACGCAAAAAGCCTGCGACGACGGCGCCGTTGAAATCGATATGGTCGTCAATATTGGCAAGGTGCTGGGCGAAGATTGGGATTATGTGGAACAGGAAATCCGCGCTATTTTAAAAGCCGCGCACGAGGGCGGCGCTATTCTCAAAGTCATTTTTGAAAATGATTATCTCGAAGACAGGCACATTATTAAACTGTGCGAGATCTGCTCGCACGTCGGCGCCGAGTTTGTCAAAACGTCCACCGGTTACGGCTTTGTCAAAGGCGATGACGGCAAGTACTCATACGAAGGCGCTACGCACCATCATTTAAAATTGATGCGCCAACACGCTGCGCCGAACGTCCAGGTTAAAGCGGCCGGCGGCGTGCGCACATTGGACGATCTGCTCG
>CAYSNA010000196.1:8710-9833 GCA_964432185.1 uncultured Cytophagia bacterium | reverse complement strand
AATGTTCTGGGCAAAGATGCGATTTGTATCTACAGCAACCGTTACATGGTTGACCCGGCAGAACGTTTTGCCCAATACTTTGAACACATTGGTTCTACGGACTCTACAATCGTGTATCGCGGCGGCGTAAAAGCCAAAACCTATTATTTTACAGCCTGCAAAAACCTTTTGCAAAAATACGAGTCACCCCATTAAATGTTAACCGAGAACAAATATATCATCTGGACGCCGCCGGTTGTCTGTCTGGTCATATTAGCGATTGTCTATTTTTGCAAATTGAATGTCAGTTTGTTTTACGCCATCAATTCGTCCTCAAAGCATATTGGAATGCTATGGGCGCATATAACAATTCTGGGCGATGGACTGTTGGCAGCCATTTTAATGCTTCCATTTCTCAGAAAACATCACAAGATCGTGTGGGCCATGCTGTGGACGGCGCTTATTTTTAATCTCATTTTACACGGTTTAAAAGAAGGATTAAATGTACCGCGACCGCCAAAACTGTTGCCGCATGACACCTTTTTTATTATTGGCCCGGCCCTCAAACAACACGCCTTCCCATCGGGTCATACAGCGACGGCGGCAGCGGTGGCCGGCGTTATTGCATTTGGCTTGAAAAACAGGGGGCTGCAGCTCTCTCTTTTTGCTGCAGCAACAATGGTTGGGTTGTCGCGCATCGGGGTTGGCGTTCATTGGCCGACCGATGTACTGGCCGGTTTGTCGATTGGGTGGATCAGCGCTTGGCTGGGTTGGATAATTTCCAATGAAATCAAAATTGGGAGCGGTTTTATTTTTCAGCTCATTATTGGCGTGTTGCTGATTGCAATGGCAGCCGTGTGGCTGGTGAATTACAACACTCGCTATCCTCAAACGGATTGGCTGAAATACGGACTCGGTATTCTATTTTTAGTTTGGGGAATGTGGAATTATTTCCAGATCATCCAAAACAGAACCTCTGTGCAGACGAAAGATACACCGGCGAATACGTGAAGCGCATCTTCCAACAATCACAACGTCGGGATAAAATTTGCAGGTTTAACCATCTTCCTGCGCCACGCTGATATGCGGCCGACCTCGCTCATCAATCTCAACAATTAGTGACATTGGCCGGCAGCAAATCTGG
>CAYSNA010000196.1:4590-8700 GCA_964432185.1 uncultured Cytophagia bacterium | reverse complement strand
TTGGCGAACATCGATGTGCGGTCGACCTTTTTTATCGAATTCTACTGTGAGCGACATCGGCCGGCAGCAAATCTGGCAATCCTCAACGTACTCCTGGCGCTTGACCGATGGATCGACTTCTATGTTCATTTTTTGCCAGCAATACGGGCACTGGATGACAGCTGAATCTCGAAATTTCATAGCACACCTCCAAATACGTGTCGTCAATTCGAGTCAGTGAAACGCCGGAGGGGATCAATCAGGATTGAACACGAAATGTATTTTTTACAAAGTTGACATTGTCTTGTGTGTCTTCAATGAATTTGTCTTTACGGCCGCTGGTTTCAAGACAGTACCATTTGTCAAAGCCGATGTCCGCGAGTGCGGCAGCGGCCGCTTTCATATCGACCTGACCTTTTTCCTGCGAAAATACTTTGGCCTGCCAGTCCTTGATGTGCACTTCGCAAATGCTGTCGTTGCCGAGGAGGCGGATTTCGGACGGCACATCGTAACCGTAGGCGGTTGAATTGCCGATGTCGTAATAGACTTGCAGTATGGGGGAGCCCACGCGCTCGATGATCTCAAGATTTTGTTTGGCCGTCAGCGTATTTTCGAGGCCGAGCACCACGCCGGTCTCTTCGGCTCTGGGCACGATCTGGCGCAGCGCTTCCACCACACGGGTAACGCCTTTTTCATCCAATTCGTAGGATGAAAAGTCGCCGTCTTTCAAATCGATGAATTTGTCGTCTTTGATCTTTTTTCGCAGATCGCCATTGCCGAAAAAGGCCATGAGGATGTTTTTAGCGCCGAGGGCCGCGGCGGCTTCCAGCGCATCGATCACCTAAACGGCAGATTGAGGTTCGGACGCCAGAGGAATGTTGTTCAGAATGCTGCCGGCGGCGACAGAATGGAACGTGATGTTGTGTTTTTTGCCAAGCTCGATATAGCGAGCCCGCACGGATTTCTCACGCACGGGCATGACATCCGGCGCACGACCTACGCTGACCTGGATGCCGCGCAGTGTCGCTTCGGCCGCTTTGGGGATCAATTCGGGATCGCACGATTGGCCGAGATTCCAGTCGCACATGCCGACGCCCTGCGCTGCCGTGCCGGCAAAAAGGTCGTTCAACTTTATGGTGCTGACGGCAAGCGAGGTGAGAGCCATGGATTTGAGGAAATCGCGTCGTTGCATAGGGTGCTCCTTTTTAATCAAGAAAAAGCCGAAAACCAGCTGATGATTTAGAGTAATGAAAATTATTTTCATTTTCAACAAAAAGGAGAAAACAAAGCGAGAAATATAAAACCATTTTTGCGGATGGCGTGCGCATTTCAAAAATCCCGTGCGGAAGAGTGGCGTAAAAGAGTGCGGATTTAGCAGCGGGCGAGGGAGGCGTGAGTTGTCCAGAATAAAAAAAGGGAGCATGATGACCATGCTCCCTTTGCTTTAAATCAAAATCTTTTTAGGCGTCGGAATCTTTCGAGTCCTCGTCCGCTTTTAATTTTTTATACCACATGGGGAATCGTTCCTTGGCTTCCTCATCCGGAATTTTGCCGGTGAAACCAGTCAGGTTAATAGGATAATCTTCCGGGTGGAAAATCGCAAAAAACATGTGGTACAACAGGATGGCCAAACCGGCGAGAATGGCTTCGTAATAGTGAACGGTCTCCGAAACTTTGACGATCCATGCGGGCATAAATTTTGTCGCGATCGTCGGGAACCACAGCACAAAGCCGGTGAACGCCATCATCACGGTTCCCCAAATGAGCGCCCAGTATTCAGCCTTTTCAATATAACCGTAGCGGTCAAACTGGGGATGCTCTTTCGACAGGCCCATGTGATATTTCATGTTTTGGAAAAATAAACGCACATCAGATACATTCGGCAGCAAGGCGACCAGTTCGCCCTTCCAACTTTTAACAAAAAAGAGGAACCACAAGTGATACATCCCGGCGGCCAGCATACCGACTGCCGCGATGCGGTGGATGATGCCGCGAATGAGTTCATTTAATCCCAAAAAGCTGAGCACTTTGACCCAACCGGCATCGGGATTTTTGAGCGCAAAGCCGGTGATACATAACGTTGTAAATGTCACAAACATGGTAACGTGCTGAATGACCCAGGCGCGGTCGAAACGCTGAATGGTTTTTTGCACTTTGAGCGCGCGCAGTTTGGCGCGTACATAGGCAAACCAGATGATCAAATTATGCAGCACCATACCACCGATGACGATCACGATCAAATAAATGTAAACAACTCGAATGATGCCGGAAATTTGATCCGCTTTTGAATCGGGATTAGCATGAACGTAACTTCTCGCGAAACGATCCGTCGCCCCGGTGTGGCACTGGGCGCAGGTTTCGCGAACATTTTTCGGATGCGTCATGGAAAGCGAATCGGTCTTTGAACGAATATTATGTACGCCGTGACAACTGTTACAGTTGGCTGCCACAGCGGAACCCGCGCTTGCTGCGAGTCCATGGTAGCTGTCTTTGTAGGAATTAAATACATCGCCCGTGAAGCCATAACGTTCGTTCAATCGATCGCTGCTGTGACACGGTGCGCAGATTTTATCCGGCGCATTAAGCGGATGCGTCGGCGATTCCGGGTCGGATGACGAGTGAATTTCATGCGCCTCGTGACAACTGATACAGGTGGCGGACAGAAACTCGCCCTTTTGCAGTGCAACGCCGTGGATGCTGGCATCATACTCTTCCTGTTCATCCGCGTGGCATTGGCCGCACGTGGCTGAAATATTGAAACGGAATATTTTTGATTGGGGATCGGCTTTGGGCAGCGACAAATGCGGCTCGTGACAACTGGCGCAGCTTGCCGCCATATCATTGCCCGCGGCCAACGCTTGTCCATGCACGCCTTTCAGATAATGCGCAATTGGACGATCGATCGAAATATTGCCGCCGGTGGCAACACCTTCACCGCTATGACATTGTCCGCACGTTTTCGACAGATTGAAGGGATGCACTGATGAGCTGGTGTCCGATGCGCTGAGAATATGATGCGACGTATGACAGGATGAGCAGGTCGGCGCATTCACATCACCCTGCTCAACAAGACGACCGTGAGCACCCTTGAAGAAATTATCCCATGAATCCTCATGGCACATGCCGCAATTGACCGGTTCAAGCTTGCCCGGATCGTTAATATGGGACTCGGCGTCCATGTGACAATCCGCACAACCAAAGTCGGCATGCACGGATGTGGCGAACTTTTCCGCATCAACATATAAGGAATACTCGCGTCCGTCCTCGGTTTCGCCGACAAAATCAACTTCGCCATGGCATTCATAGCATGCCTCTTGTGCGAACAGTGACATTGTCGCGGCAAAGAAAATTAAAAGTAAAACGTAGAATTTCATTGTAATCCTTGTTTCGTTTTCGGATTAATTTTTAATAGCCTCTTTAAACAGTAAAGCCTTGTGCAGATTTTCTGCACAAGGCATATAGTCGAAATCAGTATGCTAACTGATTTTATTCTGGTATGTTATGAGCAATTTCAGCCCAGCGGGTTTTATAATCAAACGGTTTATAGGTTGGGCTCTCTTCGTTATGGCATTTCAGACAGGTTTTTTCATCGCCTTTTTGGAACGCCACGGCAGCAGGATCCTGAGTGCCGGCGGTCAAATCCTTCATTACTTTCATGGATTTATAAAGCGAGCCCGGACCGTGACAAGCTTCACATCCGACGCCTTCTTCATGCGAAAAAGATTCTTCTTTTTGAGCTGCCGGTACGCCATGAGCGGTCACGTGGCATTTCAAACATTTGTCGGCTGTCGTTGGATCGGCAATGCCCAGCTTTTTGGCGATTTCTTTTGATTCTTCTGATTTGAGAGTCTCAAACGCCTTGGCGTGCGGGCCGTTTGACCATTTGCCCCATTGATCACCGCGTTTTTCACTTTTGTGGCACATCATACATTTTGAGGCGCCAATATATTTTGCATCAGCCGCGAGCACCGGAATGACAAACGCAGCGATAATTGCCGTCATAATGAGAATAGCGAGCAGTTTTTTCATTTTTACAACCTCCATATATCGATTTCCTATTGTCACATATATAGCTATTTTGATTCAAATATGCAACAATTAATTTTAACTAAAGGATTAATTATATTTCGG
>CAYSNA010000196.1:0-4580 GCA_964432185.1 uncultured Cytophagia bacterium | reverse complement strand
AGTTATTGCTTCAACCTGCCAAGGTCTCTATGCCATAGGACTTATGGCTTGGCCAATAATGCCCAAAAAAATTGAAGAATTATTGGCAGCATTAGGACATAAAGTTGATCTTACAACGGATTATGAATGCGAGCTGCGTGAGAATATTTGGAACAAAAAATTTGTGCTTGCAAATCAATGAGATTATTATAAATTAAAACGATTTGTTTCACTGATTCATGTATTGAAACACAGGCAATGACGGATAAAAAAAATATTTCTCAAGACATATTGGATTCAATCGGCGAAGGCGTCTTTACGGTCGATAAAAATTTTCGAATCACCTTTTTTAATCGCGCGGCCGAGGAGATTACCGGCTTCCGGCGAGATGAGGTGACCGGAAAATTGTGCAAATCGGTGTGCAATTCAAGCCGATGCCTGGAGGCGTGTCCGATTGGGCATGTCCTGCAAACCAGGGAAAAAATCGTTGATCATGATTGCACCTTGATGCATCGAAACGGTCGGATTTTGAATGTAAAATTAAATTCGGCGGTTCTCTACAACCAGGACGACGAGCCGGACGGCGGCGTCATTTCATTTCGTGATATGTCCGAGTTCGAGCAGATTAAATCGCAGTTGACAAAAACGACCAATTTTTACGGCATCGTGGCGCACAGCAAATCAATGCATGAAATATTTCAATTGATTGAGGAGATTGCGGATTCTGATGCGTCGGTGCTGATTCAGGGTGAATCGGGTACCGGCAAAGAAATGATCGCCAATGCGATTCAGGCCATGAGCCAACGAAAGAACCAGCCATTCATTAAGGTGAACTGCTCGATTTTTTCTCCACAGCTTTTAGCCAGCGAACTCTTTGGGCACGTTAAAGGCGCGTTCACCGGTGCTGTGCGGGACCGAAAAGGGCGATTTGAAATTGCCGACCGTGGCACGATTTTTCTCGATGAAGTGGCGGAGATGTCGCCGGAAATGCAATTGCAACTCTTGCGCGTGTTGCAGGAGGGCACGTTTGAACGCGTCGGTGAATCGGTAACGCACAAAGTTGATGTGCGCGTCATCGCGGCGACGAACAAGAACCTTAAACGCGCCTTGGACAATGGTGAATTCCGCAAAGATCTCTATTATCGCCTCAATGTTATTCCGATTGAAATTCCACCATTACGCTCCAGACTGGATGATATTCCGAACCTAGTGCATCATTTTATTGAGAAATTTTCCATGGTGTA
Organism: uncultured Cytophagia bacterium; assembly: GCA_964432185.1. GTDB lineage: Bacteria > Zhuqueibacterota > Zhuqueibacteria > Residuimicrobiales > Krinioviventaceae > Kriniovivens. The sequence continues at coordinate 3,357 of CAYSNA010000196.1, read as the reverse complement.
CAAGAAAAAGATCGAGGAGATTGACGACAGAGCTCTGGATTTGATCATGCGCTATAATTGGCCGGGAAACGTTCGTGAACTGGAAAATATTCTTGAATACGCTTTTGCGCGCACACCATCCGGCGACATTATTCAGATTGAAAAGCTGCCGCCAAAAATCCGTCAAGCATCCATGCTTTCAACTACGCCGGGAAGCGCCAAATTGCCGGGGCAGGAAGAAATTGAAATTTTACAGCTACTCAATAAACATCAGTGGAACAAAACCAAGGTGGCGAAAGAACTGGGAGTCGGGCGCACAACGTTGTGGCGCAAGATGAAAAGCATGGGCTTGGAAGTCGACTGATTCCTGAGCTGATTTAACTTTCCGTCATCAATCTGATCACCTTATCTCCGGAATGCCATACCTTTTCCACATCTCTACATGCTTAATCTCAACGAGTTCTTCAGACAATCCAGTTAGATTAAAAATTCTATAGTTCTGTTCATAACATATTACAAGCAAGTCGTAACATGAAACAGCAACTGTTTCCCGAAACGAATTGTTTCACCCTGGGTTATCCTGCTAAATTTCTTAATCTTACAATTTGGTGAACACTCTTCTGAAACAGATCGTTTCACAAACGCTGATTTTCACGCTCTGTTTTTTAAGGGTTTATAAAATGGCACAAGAATTGATCTGCTGATAGGATTATGTCAGAAATGTTAGGAAATCAATTTTTTCTCGCACGAAATTACCCGGCGGCGGCGGAGCAGCTCGAAGACGCGTTGTTGCGTGATCCTGCAAACAAGTCGATCCGTAAAAAAGTCATTATCTGCTTGAATGAGATCGGCGAAATTCGCAAGGCTTTGACGCATTTCATTTCACTCGTTAAAGAGGATGCCGAATTTATTATCAATACGGATCCCATTGCGGATGACTGCCCGTGTCCGGAGCTGGTTTATGAAGCCGAACGGTATTTACTCAACAATCAGGAATCCATTGATTTTATCCTGCGACTCGGAATGCTGTGGCTTTATTGCGATGTGCGCGAAGCGATGCGATATTTTCAGCACGCCCACGAGTTAGTTCCGCATGATGGCGATATCAAATCCATTCTGACACTTTTAAAAACCAAACACACAGTTTCTCACTAATATCTGGCGCTTGGAGACAACAGTGAAAGACTCGAAAATAATCTCGATTTTACTTCTTATCATGCTGGTGGCTTTTTCCTGGCAGTGTTCGAAAAAGTATCCAGCCGATGCCAATCACAGGGCCGCGGTTTCGGACGGCTGTGTGGCTTGCCATCTCGATGTAGATTTGCTCAAACAGGTTGCCGAACCATTGCCGCATGTGGAAGGCGAAGCGGGCGAGGGCTGAGGCGGCTCGGTGCCTCAGTTGGAGGCTTGGGAAATGGTCCTCGTCAAAGAAAGTTTCTTGAATACAACACACGGCCAGCTTGGCTGTACGGCGTGCCACTTGGGTGATTCCAAGGCGATCGACAAGCAAACCGCTCACATCGGGTTGGTTGCCATGCCGAGCGACAGTGTTGATGTCTATTGCGGCGGCTGTCATGCCGGAACGATGGCGAAACATCGCACGAGTTTGCATGCCAATGTGGAAGGCTATTTTACGCTCATTGAAAAACGGTCCGGTGTGGATATTCGCCAGGATCCGAGCATTCGTCCAAAATTTGATCAGGAATGCGGCAAATGCCACGCAAGTTGCGGGCAGTGTCACATTACCCGTCCGATCTCCGTCGGTGGCGGTTTTGTCAATGGGCATAATTTTAAAAAATCGCCGGATAATACCTTGCAATGCACGGCGTGTCACGGCAGTCGTGTTGGCGCTGAATACAAAGGCGAAAATGAAGGCCTCAAATCCGATGTTCACTGGATTCCCAACGTGATGAAATGCGAAGCCTGCCACACCGGTGCGGCCATGCATGCCAGCAGCGTCGACGCGGATCATCGTTATCATGATGACGATTTGGTTCAATGTGAAGAGTGCCACGACAAAGGTGAAGACAATGTTTTTCACAATACGCACTGGGGCGGTCTGGCCTGTCAGGTGTGTCACTCGCAACCGTATAAAAATTGTAACGGCTGTCATACGGGTGGTGCGGGCATAACCGGCAGTTCCTATATTGATTTCAAGATTGCCAAGAATCCGAAACAATCGGATCGTCGTCCATACAAAATTGCTGTCGTGCGCCATATTCCGATCGCTCGCGACACCTATGCGGACTGGGGTCTTGATCTGCCGCATTACGATTCTGAACCGACCTGGAAGTATGCGTCGCCGCATAATATTCTGCTCAAAACGGCACAGACGGATACGACCGGCGGCAAACGATGCGGCGCCAGTTGTCATGGCTCTGATCTTTACCTAACTCTGGATGATTTGCAAACACATTATCCGGATGAAGTCGAAGCCAATAAAAATATCGTTTTGGAAAAATAACAACACATCATTTCAATACTATTAACAAAAAGGAGTAACTCAAATGTTGAAGAAATCGCTTGTTCTTCTGCTCGCACTCGCCATTTTTTTTGTCATCGGTTGTAGTAAAGATGACTCGACCGGCCCAAGCGACGATGTAAACGAATTCGAACTGTTAACGGAAAAGGGTGACGCTTATTTTAGCACGTATAAAAATGTCGCCGGCAATTCCCCGAATACCAGCATTGCGGCACTGTTCCCGATCCTCAGCGACGGTGACGCTTCGAACGATCCGTTCATTATTGATTTGCGCAGTGGTGAGGACTATGTAGCGGGTCACATTACCGGTGCTGTGAATATTGGTCTCACCAGCTTGATGGATAAAGTTGAAGATGGTACGATTCCGACGGATAAACCGATTGTTAATGTCTGTTACACCGGCCAAACAGCTTCTTACGCAACAGCATTATTGAATCTGATGGGCTATGAAGCACAAAACCTGTTGTTCGGTATGTGCGGTGTCGATACTTCTCTGGTCAAAGCAAAAACATGGGTCACTCAAACGACGGAAGATGAATTTGCCGATGCCATGGTTTCCGAAGTGACGGAAGCGACAGAAACCTATGATTTTATGACCATCGAAACCGGCGGCAAAGACGCTGTCAGTATTTTAAAAGCACGCGCCAAAGAAGCTATCCCGATGGGTTGGGGTATTAGCGCGGCTGATGTTTTTGCCAACCTCGATAACTATTTCATCGTAAATTACTGGCCGATGGCTGAATACCAAAATCCGGGTCACATCCCCGGTGCTGTGTGCTTTGAGCCGACCAATGCCTTCAAAGCGGATCAAAAGCTGAAAAACCTGCCGACGGATAAAACGATCGTCGTTTACTGCTATACGGGTCAAACCTCGGCGCAGGTGACGGCCTATCTGC
>CAYSNA010000195.1:0-9870 GCA_964432185.1 uncultured Cytophagia bacterium | reverse complement strand
CCATGGACGGATCTTCGATCCACTGACCGGTCTCGTCCTGGATGATGCGATAGGGCTGCCAGCCGTTCGCATCGAGAATCGCCGTGAAGACACCGATACCCTCCAGCGACTTGTACTGCGAGTACAGGAACTGGTTATTCCACCGGCCCTGTTCGCCCATGGACGCCTGCATGTTCTTCAGGATCTTGAGCATCTTCGGACTGAAGGTGGCCAGCGCACGCTCCGACAGATAGCGATCGGGAGCCTCACGAAGCCGGGCCAGGATCTTCTCCTTCTCGCGGTCGGTGCGCGCCGACCGGCATCCACGAGTTTTTCCAGCAGTTCTCGGGGGATCGATTGATCCTCAAATGTTCGGCAGCTCACCCGCCTGGCGATGGCGTCCAATGTTTCCATATTTTGTCGCATCCATTAAAAAAGGCTGATTCATCGATGGTGTATTCGTAAAAAGTCTAGACACAAGTCATTGCGAGGAGCGTAGCGACGAAGCAATCTCTTAAAACCATATGTTAGCTGAGGCAGGGGATTGCTTCGCTCCGCTCGCAATGACTTGGCGACTTTTTGCGAGCTCATAATCGATGTGAAACAGCCTTTTTCGAAATATTGATTTTACTTATTTTTTTTCATACGATTTTTTGATCAGCTCTTCCAAACGAGCTTTGGGATTACGCACGATATCAGCATCCACGGTAAACTCATCCCAATTCAGCAGTTTGAGGCCGTATTCGTAATCCGTCAACAGTTCGGACAGAACCTTTTCGAGATTCTTGCGATGCTCCCGCGCTTTGTCCTTGAGCAGGCTAATCGCATCATCGGTAAACGTAATAACGATATTGGTGCGGAGGAGAAATCCTTTTTGAAAATTTTTGATATGGTGATTTGTCAACAGTTTATCAAGTTCTCTCTCGGGATTCTCAACCATGTCCCGCGTAATGACCAGGTGTTCCACATCCGTATCGGGCAAATGTTTTTCAAACTTGAGCATGATACGATCGACGACGCTGGTGAGGCCGCGCGCGCCCGTGTGCTCCTCATAAGCCATCTCGGCCAAACGTCGCAACGCGTCATCTTCAAATTCAATGTCGATGCCGTATGATTTGAAATCCCGTTTTTTGCCGAGAACGACGGAGCTGTTCGGGCTCTTTAAAATCTGTTCAAGCCCGTTCATATCCAGTCCATTCAAACTGACGACAACCGGCAAACGCCCGACAAACTCGGTTTCAAATCCATAAGTGATCAAGTCTTCCGAACGCACCTTTTTGAAAATCTCCGCATCGGTAACTTCCAGCACGTCCGATTCCTTGTTGGTGAATCCCATGGGCTGCTGGTTCATGCGTTTGCGGATAATGTCCGACAGGCCGGAAAACGCGCCGCTGGTGACGAACAGAATATTTTTCGTATTGATTTTTTTGCGTTCCACCTTGCCGGTGCGCTGCGCTTCCATGGCCGCTTCCATTTGCGACGCAAGATCGTGCGGCACCTTCAAGTCGACTTCGCCCTCTTCCATCAGTTTGAGGAGGTTGCGCTGCACGCCACTGCGGGAGACATCCGGGCCAAAGCCGTTGCCGGTTGAGGCGATCTTGTCAATCTCATCGAGATAGATGATGCCATATTCGGCCAGGCTGATCTCGCCGTTGGCTTCGTGCACGAGATTGCGTACAAGATCGTCCACATCGCCGCCAACATAGCCGGTTTCGCTGAATTTGGTCGCATCACCTTTGACAAACGGCACGCCAATTTTTTTGGCGATAAGTTTTATGATGTACGTTTTACCGACGCCTGTGGGCCCAATCATCAGCACGTTGCTTTTGATATTGCCAATGAGCGGCTCGATGTGACTGTTTTGCAGCTCGTATTTGGTGCGATTAAAGTGCGTGGCAATTTTTGTGGCAAGCACTTCGATCGCCTCCTCCTGGCCAACGACGTACTCGTTCAGATAGTTTTCCAACTCGGTCGGCCTGAGATCAAAATTGATGCGGGACAACACTTTTTGTTTATCTTTGTTATCGCCGGGATCCTTGCCAACACGTTCCGGCTCAGGCGGAATGATGACGCGATCACCATATTTATCACGTAAAAAATTAGAGACATCATCGCGGATATCCTTGGGATTCGGCGTATTGCTATTTTCAATAAATGACATAATTACCTCAATTTTCTTTTGTCACACAACACCGCCAAAAGCAAGAACTATTCCAGAAGAATAATTATCAATACAAATTCCATGTTTAGACACAGGCACTAACACGCCAAGAAATAGTAACTTGAAGCTATTGATCACATCACGAAAAAATCATGTGATGTGCTTCATAACGATCTTTGAGACTTTGTTTGGGCAATTTATTTAGCGGAATTCATTTAAAACAAAAAATCCCTGACAGAGTGACGTATAATCGTGCACACTGTCAGCTGTCAATGAGCAAGCTGACATCAAAAGCGACAGCGGAATGAGTGAGTGAGCCGATGGAAATAAAATCAACGCCGGTTTCGGCAATGCGGCGAACCGTGGCGAGCGAAACATTACCGGACGCCTCCAGCGGAATTCGATGCGCAACAAAATCAACGCACTCGCGCAACTGTTCCAGCGACATATTGTCGAGCAAAATGCGATCCACCTTGAGAGCCAGGGCTTCCTTGACCTGCTCCAAATTTTGTGTTTCCACCTCAATGTCGGCGTGAAAATTCATCCGTCGCCTATAATCGCGGCAGGCGCGCACCGCCGTCGCCAGTCCACCCGCCGCGGTGATATGATTTTCCTTGATCAAAAACATATCGTACAGGCCGAAACGATGATTAGCGCCGCCGCCGCAGGTGACAGCGTATTTCTCCAGCACCCGCCAGCCCGGGGTTGTTTTTCGCGTATCCAAAAGCCGGGTGTGCAATTCGCCCACCTGCTCAACAAACTGATGCGTCAGTGTGGCAATACCGGAGAGTCGCCCCAAAAAGTTGAGGGCTGTGCGTTCGGCATTCAAGATTTTTTCCGACGAACCGTAAAGCTCAACCAGCGTTTGCCGCGGTTCAACAGCGTCGCCGTCTTTTACTTTTAGGCTGATGGTAATGGAGGCATCGATTTCCCGGAACACCAAACTCAAAATATCGAGGCCGCAGACAAGACCGCGCTGTTTGGCGATGATTCGTGCGCTGACATGGTCATCCGTTGTGCCGAGTGCACGCGTTGTGATATCGCCGCGCTGTCCAAAATCCTCATCAAGCGCTATTTTGATGAGTCTTGACGCTGCGTGTTGTTGATCTGACGTCATCACAAATTTTTCTGTTCGAGTGATAAAAGTTCCTGCAACTTACGGTTGGCGGCGCGGCCAAAATCATCGGTGGCGCCGCGCTCGCGCACAACAATCTCGTACATCTCTTTGGCTTTGGCATAATTGCCGAGTTTCTGAAACCCTTCACCTGCCTTGTAAACGGCGGTGACGCCAAACGGCAATTTGGGATGTTGTTTGCACTGATAGCGCACTTTGAGATATTCGATGATGGCCTGTTCGGTAAAACCGCCGGCAGCATACGATTCGGCGATCCAAAACTGCACCCGCGCTTCATCATCAGCCGGGACCAGAGGTTGAACATCCTTGAGTTCGGTGATGGCGCGATCATATTCTTTCAGATAGTACAAAAAAGTGCCGATACGAATTCGACGATCCAGAATATTCGAGGCATACGGATAAGCCTCAATGTATTCACGTTGAAAGGCAATGGCCTGATCGCGCAAACCGAGATCGTCATATGCATTGATCAGCAAATCAAGCGCCTGGGCGCGCATGGGGCCTTTTTCCTGCAGATCCAGGACGTTCTTGGCGGCGCTGATGGTATTTTCCAGCGCACGGTTTTCATAGTAAAAATCAGCGAGGTTCAAATAGGCTGTAGCGACAATATCCGGATCCTTGTATTTCTGCGGAATCTCTGTCAATCGCTCCAACGCTTCTTCGGTTTTGGTTTGAACGACGTACAGCCGCGCCAGGCCCAAATCACCGCGCGCGCCTTCCGGCACATCATCATATTTTCCGGCCAGGCTTTTGAGTGTCTTCTCGGCCTTGGACAAATCTTTCACATCGATATAGTGCATGCCTTCTTCGTAGAGGAAACGCGCTTCAGCATTACGGTCGTCGTAGATTTTTTTAAACTCCTTGATGCCGCTTTCGGCACGGCTCAATTTGCCGAGACGGAAATCGCAGATGATGAGGTATTGAAACGCCTGCCGCTGCAAATCGCCGGACAAATTTTCACGCATCGTTTCGTAATGGGCGCGCGCCTGTTCGTACATGCCGCGTTCGAAATACAAATCGGCGGTTTTTATCAGGGCTTGCTGCCCAAGGCTGTCATTCGGAAAAGAGGTGGCGCACTCTTGAAAATAACCGAGGGCCATATCTTTTTTGTGCATGTCATCCGCCAGTTCACCAATGGCAAAGAGCGCCTCGGCGCGGTATGTGGCGTCCTTGCCAAGATCCAGATATTTATGCAACACCTCGATGGCTTTTTGCGGCGATTGCGTGCCGCGCGTCACCTGGGCCCAGAGCCACAAGGTTTCGTCATCCACTTGTTGCGGATAAAAGATTTTCAGCTCGTAGGGTACGCCGGTTTTTTCGCGCGCCTGCATGCGCTTTTGCGCCTCACTGGCCTGGCCTTGTTTGACCATCAGACCGATCAACCTGGCTTCCGCCCGTTCAGCCCATGGCGAGTAAAAATAACCATCAACCACATCGACATAAAGCCGCTGAGCATCGATAAAATTTTGCCGCTCTTCGTAAATGGTGGCGAGCAAAAACAGCGCATCGACGCGACGAGGATTGTTCGGCAGCACCAATGAGCGGTTCAGCAGCGTCGTCGCCGAATCGGCGAGGGATAATTTGTGCAACAGCAGCGCCTGTTTGTACAACGCTTCCGGATTATTTAGTCCCGCGCCATTTTGGTTTATGATATCGGCAAGAATAGAGCTCGCCTGCTGCAGCGATTGCCGCTCCGACGAATTGGCCACCATTTCATCAACAAGCTGGAGTTGCAAGTGCTGTCTCAGACTATCGTCCGCCATACGGCCGATGGCGGAATTCAGTTCATCAATGCGCTCTTGACCGGCAGTTAAATTCGGCATACTGGATTGAACGGCCCAGAAATCAACGAACGCCGTCAGCCGCGAAGCGGGAAAATTCATCTGCATTCGCTTGGCAATCTGCTGCAACTGCTCGCTGTGCTGTTGCGCGGCGCCGGGATTTTTTCCGTTCACGGCTTTTTCATGCAGCACAAAAAAACAGAGCGCCTTGTCATATTCAATTTTTTCACGATTCAAACGCTCGTTGCTATCCATACTTTCAGCGCGCTGCAAAAGAGCCAGCGCCCGTTCATAATCGTAAAAAGCAAAAATTTGATACTCTGCCAAACTGATCAACGTTTCGGGCGAGTTGGTTGACATGCCCTGCGCCAAAATTTCATTTAAAATATTTTTCTGATTCGCCGCGTCCTGCGGGACAATGCGTTTGAGAAAATTGACTTTGTGCTGGCTGGTGGCAAAATAGTCGCCGCCAGGATAATATTGCAAGTACCGATTGTATTCGTTCAGCGCGCTTTTGTCATTATTTTCATGCTCGTACGAACGAGCGACAAAGTATTGCGCATCATCCAGGATCGCGCTCTTGGGCGAACCGGCAATGATCGCATTATAATTTTGTCGCGCACCGGCGTAATCATTCAGATAATTTTCCTGAATTTTCGCCATGGCAAGAAAGAGCTCGTTTCGTTTCGCCAGCGATGCTGTTCCGGCAACCGTCTCCTGCAAAAAACGCACGGCGTCGACGGCGCGTCCGGCGAGGGCCAGAACGTTGGCATATTCAATGGCGCCGTAGAATCGAATGTCCGGATCAAGCGCCTCATCCTGCTGGAGCTGCGCAAAGTAACTCAACGCGGCCGTCAAATCTTTCAATTGTTTATTGACCATGCCGAGCCGATAGGCATAAAGGCCATTACTTTTAGCCGGACTGTCGGCAAGGCGCATGTACGTTTGCCGGGCCTGAGCATAGTCCCCTTGCGCATAAAAATTATCACCGAGCGTTTGCCACAATGCGGCTTTATCCTTGATATCCACTTTGTCGAGCGCGTCCTGCAACAGGATTTCCGCTTCATCAAAGCGTCGTTGCGCCTGCATATTTTTCGCCAGTTCAACGGCCGCTCCGGCCACAATGGGGCTGCCATATTTGCCGGTGACCAATTTGAACAGCACGCTATCGGATTGCGTATAGCGGCCAAGTTTTTTCAGCAGTTGTGATTTTTTCGTATACACCGAGGCCGCAGCGTCATCTTCCACGCGATCGCCGAGAATGCGATCGAGGAAATGAATGGCGGCGGTATAATCACCTTTGTTTTCGTGAACATCGGCAATGGCGCGATAGGCCTGCAGACGGGTCGGATGCGTCGGATAATTTTCCAGAATGTACAGCGCGGCATCATATGCTTTTTGATGTTCGCCCGCACTCAGGAAGGACTGCGCGGCGGCGATCTGCGCCTCCGGGATGAGGGCGCTTTCCGGCGCCAGAATTTTGACGCGGTCAAAAGCAATGGCCGCTTTGAGATGCTCATTATTTTTTGCCAAAAGTTGCGCCTGGCTAAATTGGACACGATCCACAACCGGCGATTGCGGGTAGCGCAGCAAGGCCGCCATAAAGGCATGCGACGCTCGACCGAGACTGTCGGCTTTTTCATAGTTTTGCCCGGCGCGCAACAACGCTTCAGGCGCTTGCGTGCTGGTGGGATAGAGTTCGGCGTAGCGCTCAAATTGCAGCGCCGCGATATCAAATAATCCCTTGCTCTCCAGTTGCACGGCAAAACGAAAATCCTGTTCCTCCTGCAAGGTGTTTTGCGCCGTTCCGATCGTGGAAAGCAACAGAAAAACGATCAACATAAAAAACCACTGTTTTTGTTTCATCCTATAAAATCTCCAATTTTGCATAAGGCAGAACAAGGCGTTTTCGGCCGTACAGATCAAAATTTACCACAGTTTTGGCGCCGCCGCTGGTCGGCTCCAGGCTGAGAATCGTGCCTTTACCAAATTTCGCATGACGCACACGCATGCCAATATTGAGCTCGACAAATTCCTGCGATTCATCTTCATAATTCGGCATGCTGTCGTAACTGTACGACGTTCTCGGCGTTGGCCGCTGCATGCTGCGTTCGCGCCGGATGCTTTGGCTCTCCTCTAACTGTACAAATTGATTATCGACCTCTTTTAAAAAGCGGGATTTAAAACTGCGCGATTCGCCAAATCGCTTGCGATTTTTCGCCCAAAAGATATAGAGCTTGTCCTTGGCGCGCGTTGAGCCGACATAAAATAAACGGCGTTCTTCTTCGAGATCGCGAGGATCCTCGGTGCTGCGCGACAGTGGAAACAAACCCTCTTCCACACCGGTTATAAAAACCACCGGAAATTCCAGACCCTTGGCGGCGTGCAGCGTCATTAACGTTACGGCATTGGCGCGGTCGTCCCATTTGTCGATATCGGTCACCAATGACACCTGCTGCAGAAAAGCTTCGATCGTCGCCTCTTCCTCCCCGCTCATGGTAAATTCATGAATTGCCTGCAACAGTTCGCGAATATTTTCAATGCGTGTCGTCGCTTCGATCGTATTCTCATCCTTGAGCTCGCGGATGATGCCGAGCTCCTCGACCAGCGTCGAGGTCAATTCCGACGGCGACACCTGCCCCAATAAGGTGCTGTATTTTTTTATCAATTTATTGAAATGCACCAGTTGTTCAATTGTGCGTTTTTGCAAACGGTCGATTTTTTCAATGTGCGACAAGGCTTGCAGAAATGAGATATTTTTTTCGCGAGCGTATATATCAATTTTCGAAATAGTCGCATCGCCAATACCGCGAACCGGGTAATTGATGATACGCTTCAAACTGATGGCATCATCCGGATTGACGAGCACGCGCAAATAGGCAAGCACGTCTTTGATTTCTTTGCGCTCATAAAATCGGATGCCGCCGACGATCGTGTACGGAATGCCCTCAAGGCGCAGGCCGTCTTCCAGAGCGCGCGACTGGGCGTTGATGCGGTAGAGCACGGCAAAATCGGCAAAAGTGCGACCGTTCTTGCGCAACTCGGCACTGACTTTATCGACGATCATCTGCGCTTCTTCGCGTTGATCATAGACCGATACCACGGACACCAGGTCACCGTTTTTCTTGTCCGTCCATAATTTTTTATCGCGCCGCTGCGAGTTGTTCACCACAACCGAATGCGCCAGTCCCAAAATTTGCGGCGTGGAGCGGTAGTTTTGTTCCAGCCGATACTGCGCACAATCCGGATAATCTTTTTCAAAATCGAGGATATTACGAATCTCGGCGCCACGCCAGCGATAAATCGACTGATCATCGTCGCCAACAACGCAGATATTTTTATACTTGCCCGCCAGCTCGTTCAACACCAGATATTGCGCCCGGTTCGTATCCTGGTACTCATCCACCAAAATATAGCGGAACCGATCCTGATAATATTCTTTCACCAGCGGATAAAGCCGGAACAGATCAATCGGTTTGATCAGCAGATCGTCAAAGTCCATGGCATTCAACTGGCGCAAGCGTCGGATATACTCGGCATAAACCTGTGCAATGACCTCCTGCGTCGGATTATTGGCATCGCGCGCAAACTCGTCCGGCGAAATCATACTGTTCTTGGACATGCTGATCGTATAGCCGATCAGTTTGGGTGAATACATTTGTTTGGAGATTTTCGCATCATCCATGATCGTTTTTATCAAGGTTTGCTGATCATCGGCATCGTAGATGGTGAAATTGTGCGAATAGCCGATGCGATCCGCTTCACGCCGCAGAATGCGCGCGAACAACGAATGAAACGTGCCCACCCACATGGTGGCGACGGAATCGGGTATGAGTTTATGCACGCGTTCGCGCATTTCGCCGGCAGCCTTGTTGGTAAAGGTGAGCGCAATAATATCTCGCGGCGTGGCTTTGCCGGACGCAATGAGGTTCGCCATACGATATGTCAACACGCGCGTTTTGCCGCTGCCGGCGCCGGCCAAAATGAGCACCGGCCCATCGAGGTGCGTTACCGCCTGGCGTTGCGGCTCGTTGAGATCCGACAACAGCCAGTTGAATGCTTTTTGTGCATTAGCTGCCACTCTGTTCCCCCTGTTTGCGTTCGTTTTCGACCTTTTTTCGATATTGATCAAATCGTTTTTTGGCACGGAGATGCTGATTATAATTTTCGCTAAATGAATGGGTGCCATCGCCATTGGCGACAAAATAGATGTAATTGGTATCCGCCGGATAAAGCACCGCTTTGATGGCGGTGATGCCCGGATTATTGATTGGCCCCGGCGGCAAGCCGGCATAGATATAAGTATTGTAGGGAGAATCGATCTCCAGATCGCGATACAGCAAACGTCGCGGGCCATCCGGAATGATGTACTGGATCGTTGGATCCGCCTGCAATCGCATGCCGATTCGCAGCCGGTTTTGATACACGGATGAGATAATCGGCATCTCCGTATCGACCATGGCCTCGCCTTCCACAATCGAGGCCAGCGTCAATACCTGGTTGAGCGTCCAGCCCATCTCGTCCATTTGCGCTCTTAACGAATCATTCACCATGTTATGAAATTGATTAACCAGCGCCGTGACAATATTTTTCGCCGTCAAACCGTAGGTAAAGCTGTAGGTTTCGGGATAGAGATAGCCTTCGAGGGATTCGGTTTGCAAGCCAAGATTAGAAATAAATGATGAATCTGTGACAAGCGCTATAATCTCGAGCGAGTCGATTTCCAGATGATGCTGAATAATACCGGCGAACCGTTCAGCGCCGTAGCCATCCGGCAAGGTAAATTTGATATAACTTTGCGGCCCTTCGATGAG